>NZ_BAZI01000170.1 GCF_001310775.1 Stenotrophomonas pictorum JCM 9942 | reverse complement strand
TGCCCGCCGCCCCGCGTCCTGCCGCGCGCAACACGGTGCCGGTGCAGAAGCGCAGCCTGGTGCGCGCGGCCATCGCGATCCTGCTGCAGCAACCCTCGCTGGCGATGAATCTGGAAGGCCACCACGCCTTTGCCGGCCTGCGCCTGCCCGGCATCGAGCTGCTGCTGGAGCTGCTGGAGCTGGTGCAGCAACGCCCGGACATCAGCACCGGTGCGCTGCTGGAGCACTTCAACGACCGTGAGGAGCAGGCCGCCCTGCACAAGCTGGCGGCACAGGTGTTGCCCGGCGATGAGGCCAGCTGGGGGCAGGAACTGCAGGACGCGGTGATCCAGCTGGAAAAGCAGCTGCTGCAGCAGCGGCTGGATGAACTGCAGGCCAAGCAGCGCCAGCAGGGGCTGGACGACACCGACAAATACGAACTGCGCGAACTGCTAAAAACCCGCGCCAGCCTGCGCCTCTGACATCGGCAAGGAAACATCTGCATGCACATCCACCGCCTGCCATTGCTGCTTACGCTGATGCTCTGCGTCAGCGCTTTCGCCGCTGACACGCCCCTGCATCAGCCGCGCCCGGACCTGATCACCGCCGGCCAACCCAGCGCGCAGCAGCTGCGTGAGGCGGCCGCAACCGGCGTCACCACGGTCATCGACCTGCGCGGGCCGGAGGAGGATCGCGGCTATGACGAAGCCGCCCTGGCGGCCCAGCTGGGACTGCGCTACGTGCGCCTGCCGATCAGCGGCGCGACCGACATCACCGAAGCCAACGCGCGCACGCTCGATCGCCTGCTCAAGCAGGGCGACGGCAAGACCCTGCTGCATTGTGCGTCGGCCAATCGCGCCGGCGCGCTGCTGGCGCTGATCGAGGCCCGCACCCATGGCGCCTCCATCGATGACGCCCTCCAGCGCGGCCGTGCGGCCGGCCTGACCTCGCTGGCACCGGTCGTACGCACCACGCTGGAGACGCCCACGCCCTGAGCGGGCGCGCCATTCATCCACCTGATCATCCACCTGAAAGGAGGCTCTTGCCGATGATGCACTGGTGGTCGCGCCTGCGACCGGACAACTTCACCCTTGCCCTGCTGGCCACGGTCGCGCTTGCCACTGTCGCACCGATGACCGGCGCCGCAGCCACCGGGCTGGACCACCTCACCGATCTGGCCATCGCGGCGCTGTTTTTCCTGCATGGCGCGCGCCTGCCACGTGAATCCATCCTCGCCGGGATGCTGCACTGGCGCCTGCATCTGGTCATCCTGGGCTGCACCTTCCTGCTGTTTCCACTGCTCGGGCTGGCGTTCAAGC
Organism: Stenotrophomonas pictorum JCM 9942; assembly: GCF_001310775.1. GTDB lineage: Bacteria > Pseudomonadota > Gammaproteobacteria > Xanthomonadales > Xanthomonadaceae > Stenotrophomonas > Stenotrophomonas pictorum. Next base: position 4,674 of record NZ_BAZI01000170.1, on the reverse strand, counting down.
CCCTGGCCGGCTGGGCGCTCACACCGGAACTGTTTATCGGCGTGCTGTTCCTGTGCGCGCTGCCGTCCACCGTGCAGTCCTCGATCGCCTTCACCTCGATGGCCGGCGGCAATGTGCCGGCGGCGGTATGCGCAGCCTCGCTGTCGAGCATCCTCGGCGTGTTCCTCACCCCCTTGCTGATGACCCTGCTCACCGGCGCCGAAGGCGGCATCGCCAATCCGCTGCACGCCGTGGGCATGATCATGCTGCAGCTGCTGGTGCCGTTCGTCACCGGCCATCTGCTGCGACCATGGATCGCCGGCTGGGTGGAGAAACAGCGCGCGTTGCTGCGCTACACCGACCAGGGCACGGTCTTGCTGGTGGTGTATGCCGCCTTCGGCGAATCGGTCAACGAGGGGCTGTGGCACAAGACGCCGGCGCTGTCCCTGCTGACTGCCGCGCTGGTCTCGGTGGTGCTGCTGGCCATCGCCATGCCCGGCATCACCTGGCTGTCACGGCGCCTGGGCTTCAGCCGTTACGACGAGATCCCCATCGTGTTCTGCGGTTCGAAGAAGAGCCTGGCCACCGGCGTGCCGATCGCCAAGGTGCTGTTCGCCGGCGGCAGCTCGGCGCGATCGTGCTGCCGATCATGATCTACCACCAGCTGCAGCTGATCGTCTGCGCGCTGATCGCGCAGCGCTACGCCAGACAGAACGGGCAGTAGCGGCCGGGGACGACGTCCGCGCGTCCCCGCGGTCTCATTTCAGCAACCGTCCTACGCTCAACTCCGGCATCCACACCCACAGATCGTACTGGCGGCCGGGTTCGGTACTCACGCGCAGCTCCCGGCCAGGTCTATCGCGCAGCGGCAACGATTTGCAGGTATCCGGCAGACATCCCCAGATACTGCCTTTGCGCGCGTCCAGCCGCACGCTGTACAGATCCAGATCGGCCAGCGTGGTGGCCAGCGGCCGCAACTGCATATCCGGTGGTGCGTCTGCCGGGCGCTGGCGCATGGCATGCACATTGCCGGTGAGTACCAGCATCCGCGCATTTCCCGGCATGCGCGCATAAACCTGCCGGAGTCTGGCCGCCATGGCGTCATCGCGGACCTGGTTGCCGCGCGTGCTGACCACAAGGTCATAGCCGATCACCTGCACCGCACGGCCTTGCACCCGCAGCGCGCGCACCGCTTCGATCAGCTCCAGCATGTCGTGGCTCCGCCGACCGTCGTGGCGGTCGCCGATCACGCTCCAGTAGCGCCCTGAGCGCAGGGCTGTCATCGCATCGGCATCACCTTCGGAAGCGAGATAGGCCGCCAACGCCGCGTCCTCGCTGCGCGGCAGTTCCAGCGCCAGCACCACCGGCGTGCCATCGCGGCTGTAGTCATCGACCAGCTGCCGTACCAGCAATGGCGTCTCGCGCGTACCGTGATATTCACCCAGTACCAGCAGCCGATGCTCGCCGGCGTGCTGGCGTATCTGCATGGCGGTTTCATCGGCGCGCGCCGTCGTGACCAGCCCCGCGGTCAACAGCAGCGCGGCCATCACGCGGGTCCAGAGCTGCATCCGTGCGTCCTTCGTTCCATCAAGGGTCGAAGAAGCGATGGCGGTTGCGCCAGCCAAATTCAAGGCATGGCCAGGCCGCATGTGCCCCCAACCGATGCTGACGTGCCGTTCAGCGGTCAGAAACAGCCGAACGATACGTGGCGCATCAGCGGGATCACAGCCACGGCAGCAGCCAGTGATCGACCAGCAGGAAAGCGAACAGCGCCATCAGGTAGACGATGGAGTAGCCGAACATCTTCATGTTGAACATCTCATCCGGCGGGTTCTGCATCTTCCATGCGTACCACAGGAACACCAGGTTCAACACGGTGGCACCGCCCAGGTAGAACATGCCGCTCATGCCGATGGCCACCGGCAGCAGGGTCACCACCGCCAGCACCACCGAGTACACCAGGATCTGCCTGCGCGTGTGCGGCACGCCGTGGGTGACCGGCAGCATCGGCACATCGGCCTTGGCGTAGTCGGCGCGACGGAAGATCGCCAGCGCCCAGAAGTGCGGCGGGGTCCAGATGAAGATGATCAGCACCAGCAGCAGGGCATGGGCCCAGTCGGAACTGCCCTGCATGCCGGTGATCGCCGCCCAGCCCAGCAGCGGCGGGGTGGCGCCGGCCAGGCCGCCGATGACGATGTTCTGCGAGGTCGCCCGCTTCAGATACACGGTGTAGATCACCGCATAGCCGATCAGCGAGGCGAAGGTCAGCACCGCGGTGATCACGTTCACCCACAGCACCAGGATGGTCATCGACAACGCGGTGAGCGCACCGGCGAACACCAGCACCTGGCGCGGCGAGACCTTGCCCACCACCAGCGGGCGCCACGAGGTGCGCGCCATCTGCGCATCGATACGCGCATCCAGCAACTGGTTGATCGCCGCCGCCGCGGCCGCCGCCAGCCAGATGCCCAGGAAACCCAGCGCGCCGGACAGCACCTGTTCGATGGTCGGCAACGCCGGGACCGCCAGGAACATGCCCACCAGCGCGGTGAACACGATCAGGGCCACCACCTTGGGCTTGGTCAGATCCCAGTAATCGCGCCAGGTTGTAGTCATGCCATCACTCCGGCGCGCGCAGCCGCGCCAGCAGCGTGACCAGTACGAACAACAAGGCGACCGCACCACCGTTGTGCATCACCGCCACCGTCAGCGGCAACGACAGCTTGACGTTGAGAATACCCAGCGTGACCTGCAGCACGATCAGCGCGCCCAGCGTGGTCGCCCAGCCGCGCATGCCCGGCAGGCGGAACAGCCGCACCGACAGCACCAACAGGTACAGCGCCACCACCACAGCCATCATCCGGTGCGCCATCTGGATGGCGATACGCGAGGCGCCGTCGAGCACGCCGCCTTCGTAGTCCACGCCGATGCCACGCCACAGGGTGAAACCTTCGCTGTAGTTCTGCTGCGGCCACCATTGGCTGACGCAGCGCGGAAAATTGTCCAGCGAGGCACTGCCGCCGCCACAGGCCAGCGCCGCGTAATTGGCACTGACCCAACCGCCAAGCGCGATCTGCAGCGCCACCAGCACCACCGCCGCGCGCAGCCACCAGCGCAGGCGCGGCGCCTCGGCCAGCGTGATCGGCAGGTGGGTGGCTTTCCACGCCATCCATACCAGCATGCCGAACATCAGCATGCCGCCCAGCAGGTGGCCCATCACCACGATCGGCTTGAGCAGCCAGGTGACCGTCCACATGCCCAGCAGCGCCTGGAATACCACCACCGCCAGGGTCAGTACCGCCGCGCGGGCCAGATCGATGTTGGACCAGCGCAGCGCCGCCAGCAGCAGAATCGCTTCACCGCCGATGGCCAGGATGCTGGAAGCCACATGTTCGCCGCGCATATACAGCGGTATCGCCAACGCCACCAGCGCCGAAGCGGTGATGATCTGCGCGAGGCCGCGCTTGCGCCGGCGTGCCGCCAGCAGCGCCAGGGTCAACACTTCCACGCCCAGCAGACCGGCCAGGAAGCGGTGCACCTGCTCAAGCCATGCCTTGTGGGTTTCCAGCGGACGGATCTCGCTGGCCACGTGCTGGGCCGCTTCCATCTGTGTCTGCGGCCAGGTGACGCGGCCATAGCAGGTCGGCCAGTCCGGGCAACTCAGGCCGGCATCGGACAGCCGCACGAACGAGCCGAACATGATGGTGCTGGCGGTCATGATCAGCGCGAACCACGCCAGGCGGTGGAAATTGCGGTACAGCGCCGGACGCGCGGAGGCATTCATCGAACGGGACTCACATCAGTTTCAACAGCTTGGATAGATCAGCCCGCAATCCACCCGGCTCAAAACCCGGCGCATAGCGGAGTACCACAAAGCCATTGGGATCAATCACATACACCGGGATACCGGCCGGGTCATCGACCCCCGGCAGTTTGGCCCGGAACGCAGGCTGGGGCTGCAGCACTTTCAGTGCCGGAGTGGCTGCCACCTGCTCCGGCGGCGTGCCCAGCCACAGTATCTCGACATTATCGGCGTTATGGCCGAACAACTGCCACACCTTGTCCAACTGCTGCGACAAAGTGACGCAGGCCGGGGCGCAGCCACGGGGAGGGGCCAGCAGGATGCGCCAATGGCGCTGGCCCGGATTCCATTCATAGGCAGTGCCGTCGACCAGCTGCAGGCGCTCGCTGCGCAGATCCAGCGCCGGTTGCAGCATCTGCCCATGATGGCGGTTGATCTGCGGGGTCCAGCCGGAAAAGCGCAGGATCCCGGCCAGTGCCATCGAACCGAAGAACATCGCAAAAATCAGCAACAGCACGCGGCGACCACGATTGCGTATGGCGAGCTGGTCGGGGGTCAGAGCATTCATGCCGGGCATCTTCCATGTGAGGGGGTTCAGCGCCTGCGCGCCAGACGCCGACGCACATGCAACAGCGTGGCGATCAGCAGCACCGTCAGCGCCATGGCGAACCATTGCACCGCATAGCCGAGGTGACGCGAGGGCGGCAAGGTGTTGGGCAGCAGGTCCAGATCCCGCGCATAGCCCAGCGGCAGCGCCGGATCCAGCCGCAGCACCCGCGGCGCGAGCGGCACCTGCTCCAATCCCAGCTGGGCGGCAATGGCGGGCAGATCGATACGGGTAGCCAGCCAGGTCTGCGGCTGCGTCGCCGGCACCAGGGCTGGCCCCAGTGCGA
>NZ_BAZI01000169.1 GCF_001310775.1 Stenotrophomonas pictorum JCM 9942 | reverse complement strand
CCGGCATCGGCTGCGCCGCCAGCGCCGCCTGCACCTGCGTATCGGCCTGTGCCGTATCGGCACTGACCGGCAGCCGCAGCGACACTTGCGCCTTGCCCGGAATGCACACCGTCTCGCACATCAGCCAGCGGGCCGTCGCCTTCAGCTCGACCTCGCTGCCCGGCCGCAGCCCCGCTGGCGCGGTCAGCTGCATCGGCAGATGCAGCAGTCCCTCGTAGCCGTGCCCGGTGATGTTGCCCTCGCGGTCGCGTACCAGCACCGGCGTCGGCCAATGGATCGCCCCGGTGTGCCAGCCCTCCGGCAGCTCCCACTGCACGCGCGTGGGCAGTCCGGTACCGGCGTTCTTCCAGAAGCTGTGCCAGTGCTCACGGTGTTCCATGCGCAGCGCCACGGTCAGCGGCTGACCGGGCTGGATCGATTGTTCCACCGCGACCAGCGAAGCCTGCACCTGGGCACTGGCAACGGCGGGCAGCAGGCCTGCCAGCAGCAGGCCCAGCAGTATGCGCAACAGCAACTCAGAGCCCCTGCGCATTTTCAGTCTTCTTGATCTGCGCACGCACTGCGCGCTCCACATCCCACTCGCGCATGCCGACGCCGACGATCGTGCCGTCGGAAGCGATGAGGTAGTTCTGCGGCAACTGGGTGACGCCATAGGTCTGTGCGGCAGATGCTTCAAAGCCCGGTGCCTGCAGGTTGATCCACGGCAGATCGGTGGTGCCGCCCTCCTCGTGCATGGCCTTGACCCAGTCCTTCTTCTCTTCATCCAGCGATACGGCGTAGATCTCGAAGCCGTGGGGATGGAACTCGCGGTAGACCTTGAGCAGATGCGGGAACTCGCCACGGCACGGACCGCACCACGACGCCCAGAAATCCAGCAGCACCAGTTTGTTCCTGGCCAGCACTTCGGACAGCTTGACCTGCTTGCCATCGACATCCACCGCGGTGATGTCGGCGTAGGGCTTGCCGGGACCGAACTTCTCGGCCAGCTGCATCGACTTCCGGTGTTCCTCGGCCGCGTGCCGCATCTGCGCAATCACCGGGTGCGGCCCCAGGGTCTTGGCGTACTGGGCCAGCATCTGCTCGCGACGCGCCTGGTCGTAGCGCTTCCAGTCGTAGTTCTCCGACAGCACCAGCAGCTTGAGCATGTCCGGCGCATCACTCTCCAGCAGCGCCCGGTCGTAGTCGTTCTTCACCTGGTGCAGGTGGGTGAAGGCGGGCACCGTGGATGCGCGCGCCCGCTTCATCGCCTCTTCGTCCGTCTCATCGACATTGGCGAAGGCGGTGCGGTTGGCCTCGCGGTTGGCCTTGTAGGCGGCCACATAGTCCGGACGCTGCAGATAGCCGTAGACGCGCTCGGTATAGGTCCCGCCTTTGGCCACCGGGCCGAGTTCACCGGCTTCGATACGCAGCTCACCGGCTTCCAGGACCAGTTTGGCGGTGCCCTGCTTGCCCAGCTGCAGCAGCGCCGGTACCGGCTGCTCGACCGTGCCGCTGAGGACGAAGCTGCCGCCCTGCGCGGTGGTCTTGGCCACCGGCGTGATATCCAGCGGGTCGCTCACCTGCGAAGGCACCAGCAACGCTATTTCCTCACCGTCCTTCAATCCGTCCAGCGTGCCGCGGATGCTGTAGGCCTGCTTGGCATCGGCGGCCGCCGGGACAGGTGCGGGGGCTTCGCCCTGGCTGCAACCGGCCAGCCCCAGGGCCAGTAGAACCGCGCCAGCAAGAACGCCGGCACGCAATGAAGTAGAGAACAGGTTCATCAGTAATCCTTGAAATCAGATACGGCACACCGGATGACCGGTGACGATGGCCGCGGGAAGGCAAACAGGGCCCGCGCCGCCAGGACGCGGGCCCGGGGAGACTCAGAACTCTTTCTTGATATCGAAATACAACACGCGGCCGCGGATGTTCACCCGGTTGGAGACAAAGCCGTTGATGTTGTCGACGAACGGATAGGCGCGATCGAACATGTTCTGAACGCCCAGCCGCGCCGTCACCCCGCCCAGCCAGCCCTCGCGCTGCAGCTTGCGGTAGCCGACCTGCGCATCGAAGGTGGTGTAGGAGGCGGAGCGCGTGCGCGGATTCTCGTTCGGGGTGAAATCGTTGTAGTCGTTGGCGGTGGCCGACAACGGATACAGCACGCGGTGCGCGGCCGAATAGTGCGCGCCCAGCGAGGCGAACCAGGAGTTGTCTTCCCAGCCGACGAACAGGTCGCCGGCCCACTTGCTCGGACCCAGCTCGCTGTCCGAATAGGTCAGTGTCGGCAATGACGGCAACGAACGCGCACTGAGCTCCAGCGTACGCACCGCGTTGAACTCCACGCGCCAGTCACCCCAGTCGTTGCCGAAGTAGTAGCTGGCGGCGGTGTCGATGCTGCGCGAACGACGACCCAGGAAGTTGACGGCGCGGTTGTCCCACAGCAGCACCCCGTTCTCCCCCGTCGTGAACATGCCCTCGGGCATGTTTTCCAGGTTGCTGAACACCTGGCTCAGGGTCAGGCCCGACAGCGGATCGCCGATGTAGTTGTCGAACTTGGTCTGGTTGTAGGTCGCCGACAGCTGCAGACCACTGGCAAAGTCCGGCGTCCAGTCGAAACCGTAGGTGCTGGTGGTTGCCACCTGCGGTTTGAGATTGACATTGGGACCGGTCAGCGCCACCACCTGGCTGACGCCCTCGGGCAGCGGCACGCCGCCGAACATCAGGCGGCCGGTGTAATCGGCCAGGGTCAACTGGCCGAACTGCTGCTGCGCCTGCGGCACCAGGAACGATTCGCCCCAGGTCGCACGCACCCGCAGCTGCTCCAGCGGCTTCCAGGACAGGCGTGCCAGCGGGCTGGTGCGGCTGAAACCGCGCGACACATGGGTGCCGGTGCCGGTCAGGTCGTCTCCACCGTTGTTGACGGTGCCGGTCATCGCATCGATATCGAAGCCGCCGAGCTGGCCAAGACCATAGGAGCTGTCACGCAGCGCGTTCTTTCCGTTCTGCTGGAAGCGTTCGTGGCGCGCGGCCACGGTCAGGCTGAGCAGCTTGGCAAACGGCTGGTCCTTAAGCAGCGGAATGCCGATCTCGGTGAACAGCGCCTTCGAAGTGCCGTCGCTTTCCACAAGCAGGCGCTCGCCCAGGTTGCTCTCGTGGGCAAATTTCTGCTCGCGGTACTGTGCACCGAACGCCGCCTCGATCTTGCCGGCCGGCAACGAAAAAAGCTCGCCGCGGGTCAGCGCATCGACCACGTTGGAGCGCGACTGGAAGTTGTAGGCATAGCGCTCGACCAGGCTCTCCAGCAGCTTGCGGTTCTGCGCGACAACCGCCTCATCCCGCCCGTCGCCAAACACGTTCAGGCCCTGCAGGACTGCCTGGGTGCGTTCGTAGCCGTCCATGCCCATCGAGCCGGTCAGGTCGGCAAGCGCATCGGTACGGCCCTTCTCGCGGCCAGCGCTGAACGTCAGCTCATAGTCCCAGCCCTTGGCGAACGGCAACTTGCCGTCGATGCCGACATGGGCATCGATATTGGTCTGCTTCTGGTCCTCGCTCAGACGCATGTCCGAGAACTCGCGCGCGAACGAATACCCGACCAGCACATCGCGGCCAAAACTGTTGTACGGATTGGCTTCGGGCACGTAGACGTTGTAGCCGTGCTCGAACAGGTTGAAATCGAACAGCGTCGGCGACCAGGACTCCTTGTTCAACTGGCGCACATAGCTCATCCCATAGCTCAGGCGCAGGTCTTCGTTGATTCTGTGCTCGCCGCTGAAGCGGGCATGGGTGTTGTCGACCTTGGCGCCGATGCGACCCCGCTCGTAGGTGGTCGGTGCCGTGGCCGGGTCGTAGGGCAGCAGGCTGTCCGGATCCAGCGCGGTCCCGTTCTGGCCACCGGGAATCACCCCGATCACCTCGCCCATGAAGTGGTAGCCGATGCCATAGTCTTCCGACTCGTACACCACCCCAGGCTGGCCCTTGTTGCGCGTACGCCCGTTGACGCCACCGAGATCGGTCAGGTCACCGCGCCCTCCCGGACCAACGTGGATCAGCTGATTGACGTCGGCCGGCGAAGTGCGCTCACGGCCGATGGCCGCGGTGAGGTGGCCGCTCTTGAAACCGAAGGTATGGGCAAGGTCCAGACGCGATACATCGGCACCGTTGCTGGAGTTCTCGTGGCGCAGCTGCGCGGTGGTGCCGTCGTAGGACTGCTTGAGCACGATGTTGATCACCCCGGCCACCGCATCGGAGCCGTAGATGGCGCTGGCGCCGTCACTGAGCACTTCGATGCGCTCGATCTGCGAGACCGGGATGGAGGAGATGTCGGTATAGGCCCCCTGCCCCTGTGCCGAGGCGGCACGGCGCCGGCCGTCGACCAGGATCAGCGTGGAGCGGCTGCCCAGGCCACGCAGGTTGGCACCGGAGGAGCCCAGCAGGGACTGGCCATCGCCATACGTGCTGCCGTATTCGAGCTCGCCCAGCGCGCGCGAACTGCCGGTGCGGTTGGAGAAGTTCTGCGGCAGGTTGCGCAACACATCCTCAATGGAGGCGTAGCCGCGGCTTTCGATCAGCTGCGAGTCGATCACGATCAACGGCGAGGCCGGATCGATGTTCTTCAGATAGGTGCCGGTGACGTTGATGGTTTCCAGCGTTTCGGCACCCGCGCGATCAGCGGTGGCAACCCCCTCGCCTGCCGCCCTGCGCGGGCGCACGGTGACGGTATTGTCGTTGATGAAGCGGTGGTCCAGGCCGGTGGGCGCAAGCAGCTGTTCCAGTGCCTGGGCCGGTGTATAGCGCCCGACCACCGCCGCGGAACGTTCGTTGCTGGCGGTGGCGCCGGTACCGTAGACGATCTGCAGGCCGGTCTGCTGGGCAAAGGCTTCCAGCGCCGAGGACAGCGGCTGCGCCGGGATATCGAGCTCGCGCGAGGCAGCTTCAACGGCCACCGGCGCGGCTACCTGTTCCTGTGCGAATGCAGCGGTACCGGTACCGGCCAGCAATGCGACCGCGACCGCCTGGACCAGAACACTTTTACGAAAGCTATTGCGAGAACACATAGATAGATCGCCCCGAGTGAACCATCGACTGGATGTCGAGCCACCGGCTCCGCGCCATGCGAAACCAGCCTCTTGTTACATCCGTGTGTCCAACGGGGCGAAAAGGGTACTCGCCGGCAAAAATATTTTCGAAAAAATCCGGACCCCTGCTGTACCGCGGCTTACTGGCGGCTTGTGCCCTCGGCAAGCGGCGTCACCACGCTGCGATTGGGCTCGCGACTGACCCGCAGCGCCGAGCAGCACTCCAGGAATTGCAGGAACGATTCGGCATCATCGGCGTTGAACACGCCGCTGTAGCGTTGCTGGCGTGCCTGCTCGTCCTCGACCACGATCTGACGCGGGTTGTAGCGGTTGAACTCGGCGACGATGTCGGCCAGCGTGTCGTTGCGGAAATTCAACCGGCGCAGGCTGCCCGGTGCTGCGCTGGGCACTTCCAGCGGCATCCGCAGCAACGCCTGCTGCCCCTGGGGAATACGGGCCTGCTCACCGGCGGCCAACGCCGCCGGGCGACCCAGCGACTCCAGTGCGACACTGTCCTTGTCGATGATCGTGGCCGGCGGCTCGTCCAACAGCGACTGCAGCCAGCCGGTCTTGCTGGCGGTCACTTTGACCTTGCCCTCGGTGACCGCCACCCGCGTTCCGGAGGGCAGGCGGTTGACCGTGAATCGGGTGCCCACGGCCTGCACCGTGTTGTTGCCGGCATGTACCCGGAACGGGCGCGCGGTGTCGTGCGCGACGTCAAAGGTAGCCTCGCCTTCGCGCAGCTCGATATCGCGTACGCCTTCGGAGAACTGCACCGCGATGTGCGAGGCCGGTGCCAGCAGCACCGTGGAACCATCAGCCAGTACCAGGGTGCGCTGCTCGCCGATGGCGCTGGCATATTCCTGGGCCGGCGCGGCCGGGGCGGCCAGTCGCCACCCGATACCCGCAGCCGCACACAGCACAACACTGGCGGCCAGG
>NZ_BAZI01000168.1 GCF_001310775.1 Stenotrophomonas pictorum JCM 9942 | reverse complement strand
AGCCGCTGGACACCTCCGAACAGAAGCCGCCGGTGGCCGATATCCGCCAGCCGGTGGCTTCGGGCAATACCCCTGCCGCGGCGGATATCGCCGCGGTGGCCGGGCTCAATGCGCAGTTCGACCCGGCGCGCGATCCGTTCGCCGATCTGGAAACGGCCAAGGTCGAAGCCCAGCGTGGTGGCAAGCGCATCATCCTGGATGTCGGTGGCGAATGGTGCTCGTGGTGCCACCTGCTCGACGCCTTCATGGAAGGCGATTCGCAGCTGCGCCGCTTCCGCGATGCCAACTACGTGTGGATGAAGGTCAATTACAGCGAGGACAACGAGAACATCGCGTTCCTGTCGCGCTTCCCCGGGATTACCGGCTATCCGCACCTGTTCGTGCTCGACGCCGACGGCCGGCTGCTGCACTCGCAGTTCACCGGCGAGCTGGAAAAAGGCAAGGGCTACGATCGCGCGCGCTTCGAGGCGTTCCTCCGCCAGTGGGCCCCACCTGCCACGCCCTAGGCATGCGGTAACCGTCAGCAACAGCGGCGCCGCAGGGCGCCGTTTTTTATTGGGGCACGCCGGGGCTTCATTTCCGTGCACCCCGGCCGCTATCGGAAAGATAGCCCGGCATCCGGCCGGGGACGCCGGCCCTATCCGCATGCACGCTGCTCCGCCTCCTGTTGATGCGCTTGACGAATCCGCCACTGCCGAGGCCGCCGGTGTGAACCTGCCGACGGTGGAAGCACTGCTGGATGAAACGCCAGACATGCCGCAGGAAGTGCCGCGCTACCGCCTGCCGCTGGCCGCCTCACCGCCGAACATCATGCTGCAGTCGGCGATCACCCGGCTGGTCGAACAGAAAGAACGGATCGATGCGCTGGTACGCGACGGCCTGCTGTCCGGCCTGTTGCCGGCCGAATGGAGCGCGCACCCGGGCAACGAGTTGCGTGCCTTCGTCGCCTCGGTGCTGCCGTTCGCCTCCGATGCGGTGCGCAGCGAGACCGTGCCGGCGCGGGTGCCACTGAAATTCCTGCTTGGCCAATCGCACCGCTGGAGCCGGGCCGAGGTGGCCGAGCCGAAATCGCTGGCGGTCTATCTGGCGGCCGACGAGCGGGCAACGGCAGGCAGCGCCGATCAGGCCGAAGTGATGCTGCTCTCGCCGCTCGGTCTGGCCTGGGCGCAGGAGGGACGCAGCCGGGTCGGCTTCCTGCGCGCGCTGGGCGTCGAGTCGATGGCCGCGCGGGTGACGACGCTGGCATATCCGGAAGCGGCGCAACTGGCGCTGTACCAGGTGACGGTCGATGGCATGACGCAGATCTGGTGCGTGCTGGACAACCGCCGACTGCGTGCGCTGTCGGCCCCGTCGCTGACCTTGCCGGTGTTGACCGCTTATGGCGTCGTCGCGCCACAGCCCTGGCCGGCGCAGTGGCCGGAACCGGCCGACGTTGGCGCCGAGCTGGCGCGGATGCGCGGCGGTCGTGGCGTGGTCGAGGTCGATCTGGTCAAACTGGTGGACAAAATAAGACGTGGCAAAGCCGGCGAGGCCTGGGCCAGCGCAAGTCTGATGCAGCTGCACACCTGGGTACCGCGTTGGCGCTTTTTCCTGGCTTCGTTCATCGGCCTGCCGGCGGCCTTGCTGGTGATCGCAGCACTGGCCCTGCCCGGTCAGATCGAAGCGGCCGCGGTGGCTTCGGCGCTGGGTTTCGCCGGAGGCGCCATCGCCGCGCTGGCCGCGCCATGGATCTATGCGCGACGCAAGTACCTGAGCTGATCGCCGATGGCGATCAAGCCTCGTTCATGCGTGCCAGGCCGGCCTCGGCCAGGCGCGTGATCAGGCGTTCCAGCCCCTGTTCTTCCTCCTCGGTGAGGACCGACATCAGGCGCCGTTCCATCTCGATCACCAGCGGTGCGATGGTCTCGTAGACCTCGAAGCCGGCCGCCGACAGCGCCAGCACCGAGCGCCGGCGGTCATCGCCGTGGGTCTCGCGTTTGATGAAACCGCGTTCCAGCAGGCGCGCCACGGCGCGGCTGACCGCGACCTTGTCCATCGCCGTGCGCTCGGACACCTCGCTGGCCGAGGAACCCGGGTACAGCGCCAGGATCGTGATCACCCGCCATTCGGGGATGGCCAGGCCATAGCGCTCGCCATACAGCCGGGCGATGTTGCCGCTGACCCGGTTGGACAACACGCTGATGCGGTAAGGCAGGAACTGCTCGAGATCCAGCAACACGTGCGAGGCACGGATGCTGGTGGACTTGCTGTAATCGGAAGAGCTCATGCTGCAGTGCACCTTGATGGTGGTTTCATGTGAAACTATAACCTTCGGTCCAGGCCCCCGTTCGGGCGGGCCTTCCTGTCTAGCTCGCCGGTGACCGGCGACTGCCCTGCTTCCGGAGCCAACTCATGAATACCCCCAGCGCCACCCACGCGCCCAATCTGGGCATGCAGGTCACCACCTTCGAAAACCCGATGGGCATCGACGGGTTCGAGTTCGTCGAGTTTGCCGCACCGGCCGGGCAGGGTGCCCAGCTGCACGACTACTTCCAGAACATGGGATTCACTGCCGTGCTCCGCCACCGGCAGCGTGCTATTACCGTCTACCGTCAAGGCGGCGTCAACTTCCTCGTGAACGAGGAGCCGGATTCCTTCGCCGCCGATTTCGCCGCCAAGCACGGTCCGTGCGCCTGCGGCTTCGCGATCCGCTTCGGCAAGCCGGCGGCCGAGGTGCTGGCCGCGGCCATCGGCAACGGCGCCGAGGAAGTGACCCTGCTGGCCGACACCCGCGCGGTGCCGGCGCCGGTGATCAAGGGCATCGGCGACTGCATGCTGTATCTGGTGGACCGCTATGGCGCCGCCGGCAGCATCTACGACACCGATTACGAGCCCATCGAAGGCGCCGAGCAGAACCCGGCCGGCTTCGGCCTGACCTTCATCGACCACCTGACCCACAACCTGTACCTGGGCAACATGCAGCAGTGGTCGGACTACTACGAGCGGTTGTTCAACTTCCGCGAGATCCGCTACTTCGACATCAAGGGCGCCAAGACCGGGCTGGTGTCCAAGGCGATGACCGCACCGGATGGCATCGTGCGCATTCCGCTCAACGAGTCCTCCGATCCGAAGAGCCAGATCAACGAATACCTGGACGCCTACAAGGGCGAGGGCATCCAGCACATCGCCTGCTTCACCGACAACATCTATGAGACGGTCGAGGCGATGCGCGCGCGTGGCATCCAGTTCCTGGACACGCCGGACACCTATTTCGACGTGGTCGACCTGCGCATCCCGGACAACGGCGAGGACGTGGAGCGTCTGCGCAGGAACAAGATCCTGATCGATGCCGATCCGGAGACCAAGCAGCGCAAGCTGCTGCAGATCTTCACCACCAACGCCATTGGCCCGATCTTCTTCGAGATCATCCAGCGCAAGGGCAACGAAGGCTTCGGCGAAGGCAACTTCCAGGCGCTGTTCGAGAGCATCGAGCGCGACCAGATCAAGCGCGGCGTGCTGTAACGTTACCGGCCCCTTCCCCCGAGAAACGCGCGATGCTGACCGAGCTGATCACCCTGCTGACCTGTGACGACCTGCAAGGCAAGGACCTGGCCGCCTGCGTGTCCAGGATCAAGGCCTCGCCGATGGATCCGGAGCTGGACTGGATCGACGGCGACAGCCCGGCGGCGTTCATGCAGTTCGCGGTCCTGGCCGAGCTGGGCGATTACCTCGCCATCGGTGACAAGCTCGATGAACTGCACGAGGAGATCAGCGAGCAGTTCGCCAACCCGCTGCCGGCAATGCCCCACCAGGCGCTGTCGGCGGCGGAGTATTTCCAGTGGCTGGACGGGCAGCTGGCCGCCCGTCCGACCCCCTACGAGATACTGCTGTGGGGCAATCCGTTCGACGACAACCTCTACGCCTTCATCGTCCGTCGCCACGACAGCCCGCGCATTCTTGAACTTGCCGGAGAACTGGGTTTGCTGATCGAACCGGCGACCCGGCGTCAGCTGACCTGAAACCACCCCTCCCGTCCGGCCCATCCAAGCGAGCGCAGCCATGTCCCAGAGCAATACCGCCTACCAGTCCGGATTCGGCAACGAGTTCGCCACCGAGGCCGTACCCGGCACGCTGCCGGTGGGACGCAATTCGCCGCAGCGGGTGGCCCATGGCCTGTATGCCGAGCAGCTGACCGGCACCGCTTTCACCGCTCCGCGCGGCAGCAACCGCCGCAGCTGGCTGTACCGGATCCGTCCGGCGGCGATGCACGGCGAATTCACGCCGTTCGTGCAGCCGCACCTGCATGGCGAGTTCAGCCACGCGGCGGTATCGCCCAACCAGCTGCGCTGGGATCCGCTGCCGTTGCCCACCACGCCCACCGATTTCATCGAAGGCCTGTACACCATGGGCGGCAACGGCGGGCCTGCGGCGCACAGCGGCGCGGGCATCCATATGTATGCGGCCAACACGGACATGCGCGGCCGCTGGTTCTACAACGCCGATGGCGAGCTGCTGATCGTGCCGCAGCTGGGCCGGCTGCGGCTGCGCACCGAGCTGGGCCTGATCGAGATCGAGCCGCAGCAGATCGCGGTGATCCCGCGCGGCGTGCGTTTTGCCGTGGAGCTGCCCGACGGGCAGGCGCGCGGCTATGTCTGCGAGAACTTCGGCGCACAGTTGAAGCTGCCGGACCTGGGGCCGATCGGCAGCAACGGCCTGGCCAATCCGCGCGATTTCGAAACCCCGGTGGCCGCCTACGAGGACCTTGAAGGGCAGTTCGAGCTGGTCGCCAAGTTCCAGGGCCGGCTGTGGCGCG
Source organism: Stenotrophomonas pictorum JCM 9942 (assembly GCF_001310775.1). Lineage (GTDB taxonomy): Bacteria > Pseudomonadota > Gammaproteobacteria > Xanthomonadales > Xanthomonadaceae > Stenotrophomonas > Stenotrophomonas pictorum. The sequence continues at coordinate 1,261 of NZ_BAZI01000168.1, read as the reverse complement.
CGGACATCGGCCACTCGCCGCTGGACGTGGTCGGCTGGCACGGCAACTACGCGCCGTACCGCTACGACCTGCGCCACTTCAACGCCATCGGTTCGATCAGCTACGACCATCCGGATCCGTCGATCTTCCTGGTGCTGCATTCGGCCAGCGACACCCCGGGCACCAGCAACCTGGATTTCGTGATCTTCCCGCCACGCTGGCTGGTGGCGCAGGACACGTTCCGCCCGCCGTGGTTCCACCGCAATATCGCCAGCGAGTTCATGGGCCTGATCCACGGCGCCTACGACGCCAAGGCCGAGGGCTTCGTGCCCGGTGGCGCCTCGCTGCACAACTGCATGACCGGCCACGGCCCGGATGCGGCCACCTTCGACAAGGCTTCCCATGCCGATCTGTCCAGGCCGGATGTGATCACCGACACCATGGCCTTCATGTTCGAAACCCGCGGGGTGATCTGCCCGAGCGAGCAGGCGGTGGCCGCGACGCATCGCCAGCGTGGCTACCAGGCCTGCTGGAGCGGCCTGCGCAACCACTTCACCCCGCCCCGGGGGTGATTCACGCCGGCAGCGGTGCCGGTTCCAGCACCGCTGCCAGCTGCGCCTGCGGCAGCACTTCACGCAGGCGCGCCTGCACCCGCTGCGTGTAGCCTTCGGAAGTCAGTGTCGGCAGGTGTCGCAGGGCCAGCGTCAGCGCCTGCACGGTGTCGGCATCCTCACGCGCGGCCTGCAGCACCCGGTGCAGCTGGGTGGCGGTGGGATGGCGCTGCAGGGCCAGGATATCCAGCACATAGATGCGTGCGGCCAGCAGCGAGCGGCGGTGCGGCTCGGCAGGAGCGGGGCGGTCCGTGGCCAGATAGCCCTCGCGCTGCAGCCCGGCGATCAGTGTGGCCGCGTCACTGCCCAGCAGCAGGCGCAGCTCGTCCAGATCACGTTTGCCATCACACAGGATCAGCGCCCGCCGCTGGCGCAGGTCCAGCGCGCCGGAGGGTGTGTGCAGTTCGGCATGGCCCAGTTCGGTCTTGTGCGGCTGCATGGGGACTCGACGCGGCGCGGAAGGAGATGAGCCTGGCGGTCGCCGGTGAAAGCACCATGACAGGGCGTCGCTCACCTGGCGCGGCCGGTGCGGTCGCTAGACTCCGCCAGGACCTGCCCGGAGTTGCCATATGAACCGCGTCGCCTTGTTTTCGCTGATCCTCCTCGCGCTGCCGGCGGCCTGTGAACGCCCGTCCGAGCCGACCGCATCGCCGTCGGCAACCGGCAGCGTG
>NZ_BAZI01000167.1 GCF_001310775.1 Stenotrophomonas pictorum JCM 9942 | reverse complement strand
AAGCCCCTGCGTGGCGCTGGCCTGCGCCGCCCGCACCTGGTCCAGGTACTGGTTGCCGGTGCTGGCGCGCTCCTGCTCGGCACTGGACAGGGATCGATCACGAAGCGCGTCGCCCACCGCGCGGTCGGCTTCAGCCTGCCGCACCGAGTTCTGCTGGATCTGCCCGGCCAGGATATTGTCCTGTCGCTTGGCGGTCTTGCGCTGCTCGTTGTAGTTCACGCCGGCACTGAGGCCAGCCATGACCATCGGAATCCAGATCGACTCGGTCCCCATCAGCGGCCTCCTTGCCCAAACCCGGGCGTGTACAGCAGGTTGTAGATATCCCGGTTGCCGCGGCGCTCAGCTGCGGCGTTCCGGCTGTTCTCGTAGATCTTCGACAGCCCGCCGAAGACGTCGCCCAAGGCATTGGTGGTCAGGCTGGCATTGGCGCCGGCCAGGTTGGCCTGCAGCATCTGCGCCGCCCGGGCACCGCCGGCAGTGAGGTCCGCCCCCGACTGCGCCAGCGAGATCATGTTCATGCGGCTCTGCTCGTCGGCATTGCGCAGCTCATTGGCCGCGCTCTGCGCCAGGCGATCGGCAGACAGGACGCCCTGCTGGTAGTCCTGCCCCAGCTGGCGGTTGGCATCCACGGCCACCGAGCCGCCGGTCTGCCCGTTGCGCGCCATCGCGAACTTCAGGCTGCGGTCGGCCGTGTCCTTCTGCCGGTCCAGGTTCTGCCTGTAGAAGCTGCGGCTGGCGCCGAGGAAGTCGTTGATGTCCGCCTCACGCTGCGGGCTGCCGTAGATCTGGTTGATCTGCTGCACCGAGCGGTTGATGTTGGCCTGGCGCAACCCCTCGGCCTGGGTGGCCTTGTTGGTCGCCTTGCTGGATCCGCCGCCGCCCATTACTCACCTCGCAGTCGGGAAAAGTGGGCGACGTCCTCGCCCCGGATGCCGTAGTGGCGCCACACGCCCTCGGCCTTGAAGCCCAGCGAGCGCTCGAACCACTCGATGGCGTGCTCCCGGCTGGTGATGGCGCTGGTCTGCAGCCGATGGGCGCCGGATTCGAAGATCCGATCCATCAACCACCGCGTGCCCTTGGTCAGGCTTCGCCACTGCTCGGACCAGCCCTGTTCGGAGCCCAGCATCCACGCTTGCCACACGCCCGGCCCGGCCGGCTGGAAGCCCCCGGCAGCGGCGGGCAGATCGTCGTCCTGCAGCACCGTCACGGCATACACCCCGCTCAGGTGGGCGGCCTCGATGAACCAACGAACCGCCGCGTCCTCGTCGAACTGCTCCAGCCCGCTCAGCGCGATGAACTGCGCGCGCTCGTCCTCGCGCATCTTCTTGACCAGGTAGACGATGTGCTCCGGCCTGCAGGGGATCACGTTCGAAGGAAGGCGGGCTGTTTTCATGCCGCTATGCTCGGCCAGCCCGTCATCGGTTCAACGGAGCATCAGCTCATCGGCCGGCTGTCCTGCAGATAGAGCTGCAGGGCATTCCACTGCCATTGCTCGGAGCCGTCATAACGCAGCTCCACAGCCAGCGACGCCGCCGCCAGCGGCATCGGGATCACCATGCCAGGCACGGTATCCGCCGGCACCGGATAGCCCGGCGTGAACAGGCCGCCGTTGCTCTGGTCGATGCCAAAGGACACGGAGACAGCGCCGGTGCCAACGACATCGAAGCCGTAAAGCATCTTGGTCACGCCCGGCTGCCCGAAGTCCAGCCACGGCCAGCGGATGAGGCCCGGGAAGGGGACGACCGTGGGCACCGGCGGATCATCGCCCACCATCACCTCATCGCCCAGCACCGTCTCATCCACGCGATGCACGTGATCTCCCGACCGCAGGTACAGCGAATCCCCCGCGATCGCCCAGTCCTCGACCACGAACGGGAACTCGTACCGGGACCAGGCGCCCACCTGTCCGATCCGGGTCATCGTGTAGACGAACACATGCGTGTCGGTCTCGCGCGGGAACATCAGCCAGTATTGTCCGGCCGCCGGGAAATACAGGCCCAGCGGCGCCACGCCATCGGCCATGGCCGCCTGGACCAGCGGATCGATCGGCATGCCCACGTCGCCGGCCTGGAAGTTGGTGCTGCTGGCGGCGATACCGACGGTGCGCACCCCCTGCGAGGCCAGGAAGAACAGATCGTTCGACACCGGCGCCATCGCGTGATGCTGCGTGCTCCCCATCGGCAAGGCGTCCAGCAGCGCCATGCTGGCCGGGTCCTCATCGACCTGCCAGAGCTGGAAGGCCTCGGCGTTGAACGGGATCAGGTTGCCGCGGTACAGGCCCATGGCCTCCACCGGGTTGGCGCCGTAGTTCTGCAGGCCTGTGGGCAGATAGCCGGCGTCGTCGCTGCTGGACCAATCCAGCGGATTGACCGTGGCGCTGTAGCGCACGATGTCGTCGTCGGCGCAAAAGACCTTGGATGCGGCGATCCCGACGATCTTGGTGTTCGGGCAATTCGGATCCTCCACGCGGCGCGATACCGCCCGAAAGGTTACCGAGCCATCCTTGACCATCCCGCCATCGTCCTGCGGCCAGTCCGGCTCCACAGTCCCGCTGACGTACAGCGGTTCGGCCGTCCACACCACGCGCGTGGCCGAGATGGCCTCCCAGGTGACTTCGTTGTCGATCACCTGCTGCCCGAGGATGGGTGGCCAGGCCGGCTCGCTCGCCGCCGAGAACCCCGACTCGCTCTGCACAGCCCGGTAGGCCAACCCAGACGGGAGCCCCGCGAAGGTCCCCGAGACCTGCAGGGCGTCGCCCCAGATCGGGTAGTTGTGGTCGGCGACGGACCACAGTGCGATGCCGGCTCGGCAGTAGGCAGCCCCAGCTGGGCAGGTCGCAGTGACGCTGGACCGGTGCCATGCCCCGCCCCTGCCGTCGTTGACCTCGTTGCCCTTATCGGGCGAGCCCAGTGGAGTGTCATCGGCCGCGTACCACTGCACCTCGACCCAGCCGCGCGTTGCGCCCACGGTGGAGGCGCCCTGCTCGATCATGCAGGACGCGGTGATCGACTTTCCCACCGGCACGATGAGGCGGGTCTGGTTCAGCGCCAGGCCCGAGGCGACATTCCCGGGCAGGCGGACGCACCCAACCCCGCCAAAACCATGGCCATCGGAGACGTAGGCCGCGCCGCCGCTGTAATCCCAGCCCGACGCGCCGGCGCTGAAGTCCCCGTTGACCACCGCGGTCGCGCCCGGCGATGGCATGGTGATCGGAACGACGATATCGCCAGGCTGGTACAGAAAGCCGGGCTGCCATACGGCATAGCTCATCAGCGGATCTCCGTGTTGCTTGCCGTGCTGTTCGCGGCATTGCCGTGGCCGTAGCGGTCCGTAACGCTGGGCGGCACCGTAGCGCTGCCGGCGCCTGCTTCGGGAACGGTGTACTGGGCCTGGGCGTCCACCTCTTCGATGACCACCTCGCCGGGATTGGTGGGCCACACCGGCTCGGATGTACCAGAGCGTGGGCTGTCGCCGATCACTTCGGTGGCGACGTACCGGTAGCCGTTGTCGACGATCGGCACCACGACATCGCCCAGTGCTCGGGCCACATTGGGTGCCCACGGCACATAGCCGGCGCGGTCAGACTCCACGCGATAGGCCAGACCGTTGCCATTGCTCGGGCGCACCAACGTGCCGGGCAGATACACATGACCGGGCAGCCACTCCTCGCCCTTCTCCAGCCAATAGTGGCGCACCAGCCCATCTTCGAACTCGGCCACCACGTACAGGTAGCCCAAGAACGGCAGGGCAAAGTGGATGTCCTTGATCGGCGTATCCGCGGCAGACGGATGGCGGATCACCTCCACCTCTACTCGCGGGTCGTCACTGCTCCGGACGTGGTGGGAGAACACCACGAACTTGCCCTTGAACCAGACCAGCCTTTCGTGCCCTCAGGTAGCTCGGCGTCGATACGCGTGCCGGGACGGCACTTGATGGTCCGCGCCGCGGTCACGTACCCGTTGAGCAGGTCGTACAGCGAGTCCGAAGACGCGCCGCCCTTGTCGCGCAGCCGGGTGATGCCAGCTTTGACCGCTGACATTGCGATCTGCCGCATGCTCAATCCTCCTTCAGCACCGGGCGAACTGCCGGCGCCTGGACGCGGGTGCCCGGGATGTAGCGGCGCGTCTGGTGTGAGCCGGCCACACGGCTACGGATGTAGGCCGTCGCCTGGCTGGCGTAGTTGCCCGCATCGGCCTGGCCGTAGTGCGCCTTGGCGTTGGCCAGTGCCTGCAGGAACACTGCCTCGGGATCCGCCGTCAGCACATCTCCATCTGCCTCCATCGGCGAGGGGCCGAAATCCCCTTTGATGCGTAGCTGCCAGGTGTCGTCTACCGGTGCCGGCCACACCTCGATGCACTGCCGGATCTCGTAGTGCGACGGAATTCCCGTGCCGGTCGAGCCGTACAGCACCGGATTGATGCCGCAGATTAACGGCTGCCAGCTGGAGTCACCCTGCGAGATGCCCACCCATTCCAGCTTGTCCGGGTTCAGCACCCGCGGGCAGGTGTCGACGTTGCCGTCGAGATCATAGAAGCGCACACCCGGTGCCAGATCCCACGTGAACATACGGCGCAGGCGCATCACCGAGTAGCGCTGATACAGGAATTCATGGGCGCTGCGGACGAAGTCGTCCAGCAGCTCTGGCATACCCGGCGGCAAGGCGCCCATGCTCACCTGCACCGAAAAGCCCAGCCGGCGCGCGAGGCGCTCTCGCATCTGCTGCAGCGTGACCGTTGGCTGTGCGTCGTCGCACGCGCAGTTGTAGTCGGTCCCCGTCTCGCCGCCACCATCGTCACCGGCGATCTCGAACTGGATTCGCACCGTGTAGCGCCCCGGCATCGGGATGAGCGATCCGGCAGGCCCAGCTCCGTACTTGGAGGGCCAGAAGTCCAGGTATTTGTCTGCGCCGCCACCCCAAGTCGTGTATGGGATTCGCAGCTGCGTGGGCGTGAAAGATCCCACGATCCCGTAGGGCCCAATGGTGTCGCTGGGGTACGGAGGGGTTTCGTTGAGATATTTGGTGAAGCTGTCGTTCTCTTCGATCTGCGCCGCCTCGTACGAGAGCGTGTCAGCCGATGGACTCTGCGAGTTGAACTCGACGAACTCCACAATGACGACCAGATCCACCTCGTTTCGGAAATTCAGGGTGAAGTCGCCATCGCCGTACTCCGTGTCGGCCTTATCGAATGTGAGAAAGCCGCCGCCAGCAGCTGAAACTCCGCCCCCCAGCTGCAGATGGGTAATGACGGCAACGTCAGCCGGAACGCTATCGAAGTCGTATTTGATGGCCATGTTTCCTCCTGTGAAAAGGCCGACCGGAGTCACCCCCGGCCGGCCGCCGTCACCGCCGCCAGCGGGTCGGGTTACTGCTTGCGGGACTCGCTCTCGTCATCGATCGCGGCCAGCAGATCCTCGCGGGCTTGGCCTTCGGTTTCCGCCGCTTCGATCGCAACCAAGTCCGCATCGCTCAGGCCCTTCAGCTTCTCGGTGATCGAGCAACATCGCCGGCCAGCAGCTCGGTGAAGTCGGTCGCCGGCGGCGCGTCCTTGCCGGACTTCGCCGCAGCCTTGGCCGCCTTCTTCTCGGCTGCGGTGAGCGCCGGAGCCTTCGCCTCAGCCTTGGCCGCCGACGGCTGCCGGCTGTCGATGAACTTGGCCAGATCCCGCTCGCGGTTGAAGTAGCGAGCGCGCGCCGCGTCGGAGTCAGCGTTGCCGCCGTACTTCTTGACCAGACCAGCGAAGGCGGTGCCGACGTCGAAGTCCTCGAACTGCACGTCCCTGGTTTCGAGTTCGGTCACCAGCTCCTCCCCGTAGATCTCTTCGAGGATGGACTGCTCGTATTCCGGCACGGTGGTCGGAAGCTTGGTGCTGGCGTCGCGGTCGATCAGCAGGGTGACCAGCGTCAGGGTGATGATCTTGGCCATTACTGCACGCCCTCCAGGGTGATCGGGCCCGTGGCAGCGGCACCCAGCTTGACGAACTTCGGCAGGTCGGCGACTTCCACGACCGGGCCGAGATTGGCCGCGCCGCTCAGCAGCGTGACCCAGCCGGCGTCACCGGCCGCTGG
>NZ_BAZI01000166.1 GCF_001310775.1 Stenotrophomonas pictorum JCM 9942 | reverse complement strand
CGCCAAGGCGCATGCCGAAGGCAAGTGCGGCGAGGGCAAGTGTGGCGGCAGCCACTGAGTCATCCGCATCCCACCCGCACTGGCCGGTGCCGGCCGGTGCGGGACTGGGCCTGCGCCGCGCGTTGCTGGATGCGCTGCTGAGTGCGCCGGCAGGTTCTTTTGATTTCCTCGAATGCGCACCGGACAACTGGATCGGTGTTGGCGGCCGGCTGGGCGAGGCGCTGGCCGAGCTGTCGCAACGACATCCCCTGAGCTGTCATGGCCTGTCGCTGTCGCTGGGGGGCCCGGCCCCGCTGGATGTGGATTTTCTCGCCCGTACCCGCAAGTTTCTCGACCGCCACCGCGTGACCCTGTACAGCGAGCACCTGAGCTGGTGCAGCGATGACGGCCATCTGTACGAACTGCTGCCGCTGCCATTCACTGAGGAAGCGGTACAGCACGCGGCCGCGCGCATCCGCCAGACCCAGGACATCCTCGGCCGCCGCATCGCGGTGGAGAACGCCTCCTACTACGCCGTGCCGGGCGCCGGGATGGATGAAGCCGGCTTCATCAACGCGGTGCTGGACGAGGCCGACTGCGAGCTGCTGCTGGATGTGAACAACGTCTACGTCAACGCCATCAACCATGGCTATGACGCGCATGCGTTCCTGGCCACGCTGCCCTCGGCACGCATTGCCAGTTATCACGTGGCCGGCCATCACGATGAGGCGCAGGATCTGAAGATCGACACCCACGGCATGCCGGTGAAGGACGAGGTGTGGGCGCTGCTGGGCCACGCCTATGCGCTGCATGGGGTGCGCCCGACCCTGCTGGAGCGGGATTTCAACTTTCCGCCGCTGGCCGCGCTGCTGGCCGAAGTGGACCAGATCCGCCAGCTGCAACAGGCGGCCGATGCGGGTGCGGTTTACGCCCATGGCTGAGTCCCTGCGCGAGCTGCAGTTCCGCTTTGCCGCGCACCTGCGTGACCCGCAGCGGCAACCGCCCCCGGCGCAGATCGATCCGCGCCGCCTGCAGGTCTATCGCGAGCTGTATTTCAACAACATCCAGAGCCTGCTGGCGGCCAATTTCCCGGTCATCGCCGGCACGCTGGGTGAGGAACGCTGGCTGCCGCTGGTGCGCGCGTTCTGCCGCGAGCATCGTGCCCACACCCCGCTGTTCCCCGAGATCGGCCAGGAGTTCATCCACTTCCTCGACCAGCAGCCCGTCCGCGCCGATGCGCCGTGGCTGCTGGAGCTGGCCCACTACGAATGGATCGAGCTGGCGCTGAAGATCAGCGATGCGCCGCTGCCCGCGCATGACCCGGCCGGTGATCTGCTGGCGCAGGTGCCGGTGCTTTCACCATGGTGTCGGGCGCTGGCCTACACCTGGCCGGTGCACCGCATCGCCCCGGGCTACCAGCCGCTGCAAGCGCCGGCGCAGCCCACGCTGCTGCTGGCACGCCGCCAGCCCGACGGCGCGATTGTCTTTTCGCAGCTGTCGCCCTTGCTGTACCGGCTGCTGGAACGGCTGGAGCAGCTGCCGCGACAGTGTGGCCGCCAGCACCTGCAGGAGCTGGCGGCAGAGGCCGGGGTCCACCCGGACGCGACGTTCCTGGACAATGCCGCGGCGATGCTGCGGCAACTGGCCACCAGCGGCTGCATTGTCGGCACCACCACGCCGGCCTGAGCCGCGCGCGCTTCAGCCACCAGCGCACGGCCAGGCAAAGTGCTCTGCTACCCTATTGCGATGAGTGCGACACGAAGGTTCGCGTCGTCCCTAGGTCTGAGTGCCTTTAATACTCCTTACTCACCTACTTCGGGGGCCTACTGAAATCCGCAAGCGGAGTCGGGTAGCACCGTCAGACTCCGCCGCAAGGGCAGGGTTTGTCGTGCATGGAAATCCCACACGACCTGTCGTGTCCTTGTGTTTCAATAAGTTAGCTTGCAAGAAGCTGACATTCTCACCACGCGAACCTGTGTCTTGTGGATCATTGTCCTGCCTGTCTGGATGACAGGAAGTTGGACTTGGTGTGTGACCACCAATAGCCTGAAGTGGCGTGCGTCTCTGGCAACGGAGGGGTGCGAAGCCCACTGAACAAGTCCCCCGCAAGGGGCGCAACAACCGCGAGGTTTTCGCGCAGATTCCGGTAGCAGCAGACCGGATGAGGGGCGAGGCTGGCTGAAATGGGCAACTTTTGTGAACTATCGATAAACGTCGCGAATAGGAAAATGCTCAAGCTGCTAACGGGCATTCTATGGCTGGTCATTCCGCTTCATCGACGGGATGCGTCACCAAGAAGAGCCATCGGCGAATAGATAGGCCCTACCTTAGTCGTGTGATCTACAAGGAACGTGGTAAGCCCGTATTCCTGCCCTCCGGGCAGGCCGACTGCAAGGAAGGCTGTGGGGAATGCGGGTAAGGGAGGTCGGAGAAAGCAAATGCCGGTCTGTAATGGACCGGATACGCCCACTTCCGACTGGTCTGTACTCGCGTAACACCTGATTGACCTCACCAATGTGGACGGAAGACTCGTCCACATCACTTGACCCCGACCGGGCGCATGACGCCCTTTCGGGGACGCTCTGTGCCTTCGGCCGTGGTTATTCAACGGAAGGAACGAAGCATGAGAGTGACCACACCTTGTGGGCCTGCGCGTTCCCGCGTCCCTGACAACTGGCACCAGATCGACTGGCGCCGGGTGGAAAGGAATGTGCGGGGAATACAGGTCCGTATCGCGAAGGCAACGCAGGAAGGCCAATGGCGCAAGGTGAAAGCCCTGCAACGCTGGCTGACCCGCTCGTACTGCGGCAAGGCAATGGCCGTACGACGAGTGACAGAAAACCAAGGCTCCAGAACGCCAGGGATCGACAAGGAAATCTGGAAGGAACCAGAAGCCCGCGTGGAAGCGATAGGCAAGATGCAGCGGCGGGGTTACAAGCCCAAGCCTTTGCGTCGTGTCTTCATCCCCAAGGCCAATGGCAAGGAACGTCCGCTGGGCATCCCGACGATGTTGGATCGGGCCATGCAGGCGTTGTACTTGCTGGCACTGGAACCGGTAAGTGAGTCAAGCAGCGATCCCAACAGCTACGGCTTCCGGATCAACCGCTCGACGCACGATGCCATGGGCCAGCTGTTCGTCTCCTTGTCCCGGAAAGCATCCGCCGAATGGGTATTGGAGGCTGACATCAAGGGGTGCTTCGACTGGATCAACCACGACTGGCTGCTGCGCAACGTCCGCATGGATCGCGTGGTAATCGGGAAGTGGTTGAAGGCCGGAGTCATCCACAAGGGCCTGCTTCAGAAGACCGAAGCAGGGACGCCACAGGGCGGCATCATCAGCCCGACATTGGCAAACGTGACACTGAATGGGCTGGAATCAGGTCTGCACGCGCATCTCATCGCGCAGGTGGGCAAGACAAAGGCCAAGAGACTCAAAGTGAATGTGGTGCGGTATGCGGATGACTTCGTGATCACCGGCAAATCAAAAGAGCTGCTGGAACAGGAAGTGAAGCCATGGGTGGAAAAGTTCCTCAAGGAGCGAGGGCTGGAACTATCCATGGAGAAAACGCACATCGTGCACATCGACGACGGGTTCGATTTCCTCGGGTGGAACTTCCGCAAATACGCGGGAAAACTACTCATAACGCCGAGCAATAAGAACGTGCAAACGTTCTATCGCAAAGCGAAGGAGGTCATCAGTGGACACAAAACGGCAAGGCAGGGGGAGTTGATCGCCCTGCTGAACCCGATGCTGCGAGGCTGGGCGAACTACCACAGTCCTGCAGTAGCCAAGAAGGCGTTCAGTCGCATGGATCACCTGCTGTTCCGGGCGATCTGGCGATGGAGCAAACGGCGGCACCCGGGGAAGAGGATGGACTGGATCAGGAAGAAGTATTTCCACTCGGTTGAACTTCGGAACTGGATATTTGCCGCGCCAAAGATGGACAACAACGGAAAATGGCGGACAGCAACGCTACTGAAGCTGGCCGACACGCCGATCCGCAGGCACGAGAAGGTGAAGGGGAGCTACAACCCCTTCAATCCGGAACATGAGAAGTACGGGGAAACCCTGCGCCAACAGCGCCTGCTGCACAGCAGGCGCCACCGGACGCAATGGACGACCCTGTTCCGATCACAAGCCGGGTGCTGTGCATTGTGTGGTGGGGCGATAACGCGGGAAACCGGGTGGCACGACCATCACATCGTCTACAGGGCGATGGGTGGGTCGGATACACTGGCCAACCGCGTTCTTCTGCACCCGATATGTCATTCCCGAGTCCATCAACTTGGTTTGAACGTTGTGAAGCCGGCCTCCCCACGGAGGCTTTAATCAGGCTTGAGCCGTATGCGGGGAAACTCGCACGTACGGTTCTTAGGGGGGGGGCTCATGCAAGTGAGCCCTCCCACCCGACATGAACACGTTGAGCCCTCGGCCCCCCGACCCGCTTTCACGCCGATGGCGCAGCGCTTCCGCGGTTTCCTGCCCGTCGTGGTGGACGTGGAAACCGGCGGCTTCGACTGCACCCGGCACGCCTTGCTGGAAATTGCCGCGGTCCCGGTGGAAATGGACGAAAACGGCCTGCTCTATCCCGGCCAGACCGCCAGCGCGCACGTGATTCCGGCCGAAGGAACCGAGATCGATCCCAAATCGCTGGAAGTGACCGGCATCGTGCTCGATCACCCGTTCCGCCTGGCCAAGCCCGAACGCGAGGCGCTGGAACATGTGTTCGCACCCGTGCGCGCGGCAATGAAGAAGTACCACTGCCAACGCGCGATCCTGGTCGGCCACAACGCCCACTTCGATCTGAACTTCGTCAATGCCACCGTCGCCCGCAGCGGCCACAAGCGCAACCCGTTCCATCCGTTCAGCGTGTTCGATACGGTGACCCTGGCAGGCGTGGCCTACGGCCAGACGGTATTGGCCCGTTCGGTGCAGGCCGCCGGCTTCGACTGGGACGCCAACGAGGCCCACAGCGCGGTCTACGACACCGAGCAGACCGCGCGCCTGTTCTGCAAGATCGTCAATGCGTGGCCGTCGTCGCCGCTGGGCGCCCTCTCCCGTTAACCCTCGCAGATGCGGTCGCGGCCTTCACTCTTGGCCCGGTAGAGGGCCAGATCCGCGCGTGCGTACAGCTGTTCCGGGGCCTGATCGGCCGCGCCCAGCTGCACCACGCCGGCGCTGAAGGTCAGGTGCAGCCCGGCGATATCGGCCCAGTCCGGCTGCGCGTGGAACAGCTCGCGCAGCCGCTCGCTGATGCGCAGGGCCTCCGCCAGCGGCGTGTCGCTGAGGATCAGTGCGAATTCCTCGCCGCCCAGCCGCGCCGCCAGGTCCGATTCGCGACAGCCGCTGCGGAGCAGACGGCCAACCTTGCGCAACACTTCATCGCCGACGCGTGGGACCAGGTGTCATTGACGTTCTTGAAGTGGTCGATATCCAGCACCACCAGCGACAGCGGCTGGCCATTGCGCGAGGACCGGGTCATCTCGCGCGCCAGGGTCTGGTCGAACGCGCGGCGATTGGCCAGCCCGGTCAGCGCATCCTCCCGCGCCTGCCGCTCGAAAGCCTCGGCCTGCTCGCGCAGACGCTCGGCCAGCGTGCTCTTTTCCTCGTTGGCGGCCAGCAGGTGGTCGGCCTGCAATTTCAGATCGTGGGTGCGCTCCTCCACCAGCCGCGCCAGACGGGCGTTGTTGGCCTCGTAACGATGGATCACGTAGCGGAACAGCGCATACAAGGCCAACAACACCAGCAGCAGCGCCGCGAAATGGACATCCAGCCGCTGCCACCACAGCGGCTGGACGGTGAACTGCCACAGGGCCGCCCCCTCGCTCCAGCGGCCATCCGGATGCGCCGCCGACACGTGCAGGGCGTAGTTGCCCGGCGGCAGGCCCACATACTCCACGCCGCGCTGGTTGCCGCGCTCGACCCAGTCACGCTCCAGTCCTTCCAGCCGGGTGCGGTAACGGATCCGGTCGGACATCAGATAACTGAGCCCGACATAGTTCACCGCCACCCGCAGCCCGCCGGGAATCATCTTCGCCTCGCCGCTGCGCCAGTTCAGCGGTTCGCCATCCAGCCGCACGTTTTCGATCACCGCCGTCGGTGGCGGACGTGACTGGAAGCGCTGCAATGCCGCCGGTTGCACCGTGGTGACGCCACCGGCGGTAGCCACCCAGATGCTGCCATCGCGCCGGCGGACGGCCGCCGGCCCCGAGCTGCCATTGGCCTGCGCGCTGG
>NZ_BAZI01000165.1 GCF_001310775.1 Stenotrophomonas pictorum JCM 9942 | reverse complement strand
GCGGGCGAGGCACCGACAGGTGGCGATGCCCAGCGCCTCGATGGCGTCGATGCGTTCCAGCATGGCGCGCACCTGATTTTCTCCCTCGGCGTGCAGCAGCAGGCGCGCGCCCGGCTGCACGCCGGGGATGCGCTGCGCCGCGTCCAGCGGCGTGCAAGCCTGCATGACCATGAGCTGCCAGCGCACGGTGCCGTAGTCGTTGGCCTGCCAGCGGATGCGGCAAAACACGGCGCCCGGCAGGAACACCGCGCAACGCCGCCAGCGGTCGAGCTGGAGCGTGCGCGCGGGTTCACCGAAGCGCAGATAGAGCTTGAAGCGTGGTTCGATGTAGCCAGCGCCACGCGCGTCAGCGGCGCGTTGGCAGGCTGGCCGGAAGGTGCTGCGAGCGCAGCCGTGGCCGCGCCAGCGGCAGGCGAAGCGGATGCGTTCATGGTGTGCTCTCCCTGCGGTGTTCTGGAAACTCTCGCTCCAGCAGCCCGCGCAACAGATCGGCAACGGTCACGCCCTGCGTGAAGGCCGACACCTTGATGCGCGCCCGCATGGCGGGCGTGATGTCGAGGGTCAGACGTGCGGTGTACAGGTCGCCCTTGTTGAGCGCATCGGCGTCGCCCTGACGAATCCACGCCTCGGCGTGTGGATTCGCGGGCGGACGCGCGCCGATGCCGACGCGCTTGGCATTGCGCTTGCTGTTCGGTGGCGGCTTCTCTGTCATGACGGCCACCGCAGCAATTCGTCCACCAGCGCCGTGATCTCGCGGGCGGCGGCGCTGTTCGGCGCCGTCTCGCGTGCAAGCCGGCCAGCGGCCACGCTGTCGGCGAACACGATGCGTTGATGCACTTCCGCGCGCAGCGCAGGAAGCGGCTGGTCTGCGAGCGCCTGGCGCGCTTCGCGCCCGATCACGGTGGTACTGACGCGCCGGTTGATGACGAAGGCCGCGCGCAGCGCCGGCCGGAACACCTGCGCCTCGCGGATCAGCGCCACCATTTCAGCTGAAGCCCAGAGGTCGTAGGGACTGGGCTGCACCGGGATCAGCACGCGCTCAGCCGCCAGCAGCGCGGAGCGCGCCAAGGCGGCGATGCGCGGCGGCCCATCGATGACGACGTGATCTGCCCGCCTGGCGAGTTCTGGCGCTTCCTGATGCAGCGTTTCGCGTGCGAGGCCGACGGCGCTGAACAGCCGTGGCAAGCCTTGCTGGCTTCTGCGCTGCGTCCAGTCCAGCGATGAACCCTGCGGGTCGGCGTCCAGCAGCACGACATGCTGGCCGCGCATCGCCAGCTCGCCGGCGATGTGCGTAGCAAGCGTGGTCTTGCCCACGCCGCCTTTCTGGTTGAGCAGCGCGACGATCATGACCTGGCCCTCCCTGCTGGAAAGCCCGGCTGTTGTCGCGGCGTTTGCGGCCGCGTGGTGGTTGTCCACCGCAGCGGCGTTTCTCTACTAAAAGTTAGAGAAATTAAGTTAGGGAAGTTAGAGGGCGGGGAAACCCAGTGCTGGTGCGGGTTTGCGGCCGATCGGCACGCCTGATAGCACGATAGTCCCACGCCCGATAGCACGATACCCCGCACGCCTGATAGCACGACACCATTCACAGGCTCTCCCGGAGTTATCCCCGTGCCGTATGCGGCACGGGCCGGAACGTCAGCAGTTCCATGCCGTTGTCCGGCATCCTCTCGATGCCCAGGACGTAGCCGGGCAGCGACTGCCGCGCGACCAGCGCGCGCAGGTCGCAGGCGAAGTCGTAGGGCTTCGCAGTGCTGCCGGACTTCTGGTGCAGGTAGCGGAAGTCGAATTGCCAGCCGTATTCCTGCTTGCCGCCGTGCTTGCGCACCAGGCGGTACAGCCACCGCTCGATGCCGCCGGTCAGCCGGAAATACGCCGGGTCGATGGTCAGCACCAGGGCGGCGTCGAGCACGCCGGCGTAGAACCAGTCCGGCAGGATCAGCTCGATGCCCAGCGGCGTGCCGTTGGCATCGGCCAGTTCCTTCCATTCGTTGATCCACGAGAAGCGATGCAGGCGCCGCCCGGTCGTCTCGCGGATGGACGTGGCCACCGTGGTCGATTGCAGCCGATCCAAGGCCGCTTTGAGGCGCTGGTAGTCGCGCAGCGACTTGCCGCGCCCGATGAAGCGCAGGATCTCGTAGGGCGTGGCGCGCATCAGCCGCGAGGGCCGCAGGCCCGCGTCCTTCGCCTCCACGATCTGCGAGGCAGCCCAGATCAGCACGTCCGCATCCCAGATCGTGGCGATGCCGTGTTCGGCCGTGCCCTCCACGCGGATCGTCACGTTGCCCGCACGGAAGTCGATGGGCTTGACCCGCTTGGACTTGCCGAGCGAGAAGAACGGATAGGCCATCAAGTCCTGGCTGTCGCGCGGCGCCATGTCGCCGGGCAAGGCGCGGAACAGGTCGAGCTGTTCGCGCTCCTGCAACGGCCGCTGCCGAGACGGCAGCGCGGTGCTGGACATGGCGATGGCCTGCCGCGCGCCGCCGATCAGCGCGCACGGCTGTCGGCCAAGTGGTGCTCGGCGTATTCGGGATCGGAGGTCGTCTCGAAGCTGCGGTCGGCAGCCCAGGCATCGAGGTCGGCCACGGCGTACATGACACGGCGGCCGAACTTGCGAAAGCGCGGGCCACCGCCAATCACGCGCTGCTTTTCCAGCGTGCGCGGCGATAGGCGTAGGTACTCGGCGGCTTCGTCGTTGGTGAGATAGCGTTGAGGTTGCGCGGCAGCGGTCGAGACAGTGGCGGCAGGCCGCAAAGGAGCGGGACGCATGGTGTGAACCTCCATCGTTTGAAAACGCCCGGCCACACAGCGCGACCGGATGGAGCAGTCTCAAGAAGCGAGAGGTTTCCGATCAGGGCCGTTTTGCGTCCGCATCAAAACGACCCTTCTCAAGCGGCGGAAGCTGTGCTAATCGGCGATAGCGCCGCGCATCAGCGCATCGCCGCGCCGCACCAGGCGGCGCACCTTGGAGCGCAGGCCGCCATCGCTGTACCAATCGGCCACGGCCTCGGCACCGAACAGCCCTTCGCCGACATCGCGCAAGGATGCGCCCGCCAGGGTCGCGTCGAGCGCCTGCAAGGTGTGCAGCTCCAGCAGCGCGGCAGGTGTTGGCCTGGGCTTGGCGTCGGCCAAGGCTGGGCCGTGCGTATGGCGACGCGCATTCGCGGCAGCGCCGCCGCGATGGGCATAGGCCACGGCCATGCCGTCTTCCAGGGCGGACGCCAACGCGAAGCGCAGGCAATGGCCTGGGCTGCGCGCGATCAGCGCCAGCCCCTTGCCGTCGTGGAGAAGTTGCTTGTGGCCGGGGATGCACCAGAACGCGAAGGTGGCGGCATCCTGCGGCGGGTCGGCATCGGGATAGAGCTGCACCACGGCCGCATGACCAGGCAGCCAAGCGGGATGCGCGTCACGCGCATCCAAGGCAGGGTCTTCCAGCAGGCGCAAGCCCCAGCGATGCGCTGCTTCAGGCCGGCGATGACGGCGCAGCCAGTCAAGCCGGTAGTCGGGATGCCTGCGCAGGTACTCCCAGGCGAGCGCGAGCGTATCCAGCCAAAGGACGTACAGGTAAGCGGCAGTCGGATACCAATGCGCGACGTGATGGGGATCGACCATGGCGCAACCTCCCTGCGAACAGGACAGGCCGCCACGGCAGGGCTAGCGCTACATCGCCATCATCAGAACGTCATGGGGAAAAAAGATAGTTGGGACTGTCAAGACCGATTGGCTCCGATGCGTTGCGGTAGTTGTCTCAATGCTGCGGCGGCAACGCCCCGAGGTGGGGCGCCGTACAGACCAGCCTGCCGTAGCCCGCGTCGGGCATCATGTCTATTTGGATCAGACTGGTGCGGCTGCGCCGCAAGAATGCTGATTGAGACCTGCCCGGTATGACACCAGACTGAAAAAGTCACAGTGGGCTGTGCTCAGTCCGGGATAGCCCCGTCTTGCTCGGCCAAGCAGGTGTATTCCGACAGTGTGCGCGTGGGCTGGAAATAGAGATCGCGCATCACGGGCTGCTTGCGTGGCCCGACGATGCCGGCCAGCTCGGACAGCTTGAAGGTGCCTTGCGCCGGCATCCCGATCCCCAGGTCGATGAGGCCCCAGGCGGTATCGCCATCGACGGGGTCGAGCGCGGCCAGCAGCCAGGTCACGTGCGCGGTCCGGCGTGAACAGGCGCACCACGGGCACCGGGTCGATGGCCCGGCCAGCGGCACGGGCCGCGCCGTTGGCGAGCAGTTGCGCGCGCTCCGGGGCGGTGGTGAGTGACTGGGGCATGGTCGGCAATCCCACAAATCCAATGATGCACAAATGCTGTTCCACGTCGAAGCGCAGAACCGCGAAAACGGATGTACGCCTTCGTGCGCAAGCACGGATGCGGTTCTGTGGCTTTGCTGGAACCCGTCGATACGGATTTCCGTAAAGGCACGAAAGCGGAGAACAACAATGAACACTATAGATTGTAGCCCTATAGAGCGCAATGAGTTGTCATCTTGGTTTTTCAGGGGAACCATAGGTGGCGGCTCGGTACTCATTGGCGAAGGCTTTGAAGACAGTCAGGAAAGCGCGTGGCTTGAGCCAAGAAGCGTTTTCGGACGTGTCGAGCCGCACCTATATGAGTACCCTGGAGCGCGACCTTAAAAGCCCGACCTTGAACAAACTGGCCGAGCTGTGCGAGGTGATGGAGATCCACCCGCTCACGCTGCTGACGCTGGCTTACGCAGGCGACAGCACGCGCAAGGCCGACGAGTTGCTGGCGCAGGTTCGCCAGGAACTTGAGGCGGTATTGAATTCAGACGGAGATTGAGAAGCGCCATGGCATATCGAAATGGAAACTACACCGCCTTCTACGTTGCGGAGCCATTCCATCCCAGCTCGCTGGGTGCCAATGCGACAAAAGATTTTCAATACTACAACACCCTGCGGATGTGGAAAGGCGCTGATGCGACGTTCCCCTTTGTCGATTCGCACGACAAAACTTACAGCGTCCGCGACGGCAGCGATTGGGAATACACCCTGAAGCCGAGACTCAGGGAGCGCCTTCGGAACTCGAAGAACATCATCCTCATCTTGAGTTCGATCACGACGAATTCCCGTGCCCTTCGAGAAGAAATCGACTACGGGATCAACGACCAGGGGCTACCCGTCATCGTCGTCTACCCTGAATATGCCACCAAGGAAAGCCTGCTGGTCGGTGGATCATTGAAGCAGGCGGTCAAGAACCTGTGGGGAAATCTTCCCGTATTCCGGGATTCGATGAGCAAAATCCCTACGCTTCATGTCCCAATGAACAAGGAACTCATAAAAAAATCCTTGCAGGACGGCGAGTTCATGGTTGGGAGCATGAAGGCCCCAGGCATCTACAGGTACAACCCATAATCAATCGACATATCGGAGCGAATGATCCACGTCATGGCGAAGGTCAACTTTTTTGACAGGCGGGTCATCAAGAAATTCCTTGAGATCACCGCTGTCATCAGCGGTACGCTGTCATTCGTAGTTATTTTTGTTGACGTCCCTACCGAGTGGAAGCTGAAGGCTGGCTTGGCCTTCTTAGTAATACTGGCGCTCACCTACTTGGTGATATGGCTCTGGTCGAACAACCTGAATAGTATCGACATCAATGTCGAGGGCAGCGATGTCGCGATCAAGACTGGAGACATTTTCCAGCAGCCTGGATTGAAGGCAATCGCCTTCAATGAGTATTTCGACACGCAGGTTGATAACAAGATAATTGGCGAGACTTCCCTCAACGGCGTTTTCATCCAGAAGCATCTCGGCGTCCCACTCTCCGAACTGGACCGCCACATCGAGGAATACGCTTTTGATATCAGCGAAGTGCTGGATGAGAACGAGGCCAGGAAACAGGGGAAGAAGAAAAGATATCAGATAGGCACGATCTGCCTGTACAAGGACTACCTCCTGACCGCGTTCTCCAAGTTCGACGAGAACAACAAGGCGCTGCTAACGATGCCGGAGTACCTTGAGTTTCTCATCAATTTCTGGGACAAGGTAAACAACGTCTACGCCCAGCAAAGCGTATCGACCACAATCTTCGGTTCGGGAATCACGCGAATCAAAGGACACAAGAACATTTCCGACGAGGATCTCCTGAAGATAATGCTGTGGACGTTCAGGATCAGCGAAATGCGATTCAAGTATCCCGCGAAGCTGACCATCGTGATCCACAAAGATAAGATTGACCAGATCAATCTTCTTGACATTAAATCCGCTAGGAACGGCGTGTAATTTCCAATAGCGGTTCGG
>NZ_BAZI01000164.1 GCF_001310775.1 Stenotrophomonas pictorum JCM 9942 | reverse complement strand
CTGCAGGCGCAGGAAGCGCCGGCCGGTCCTTGATCACCGGCGGGAGCTGTCCACCGCCGGCCAAGCTGCGAGGCCAGGCGCCGCGGGAAGCTCAGTCTTCCAGCATCTCCATCCACGTGGCTTCGGCCTGTTCCAGCTGCTGGGCCAGCACCTCGCGCTCGCCGCCGAGCCTGGCCATCTTGGCCGCATCGGCGTAGTTGCCCGGATCGGCGAGCTGGCGGTCGATCCCGGCCAACGCGGCCCCCAGCTGCTCCACCTTCTTTTCGGCCGCTTCCAGCTTGTGCGGATTGACCGGCTTTCTGGCCGCAGCCGGCTTGACCGGCGCCACGGCTGCCGGCGGCGCGGAAGCGGCCGGCTTTTCCTGTTTGTCGGCCTTGCTGCGTGCCCCCTGGGCACTGGCACGGGTGCGCAGCCACGCCGCGTACTCGTCCAGATCACCTTCAAACGGCTCGACCACGCCATCGGCCACGCGCCAGAAGGTGTCGCAGACCAGACCGATCAGATGGCGGTCATGGCTGACCATCACGATCGCGCCTTCAAACAGCGCCAGCGCTTCGGCCAGCGCTTCGCGCATTTCCAGATCCAGGTGGTTGGTCGGTTCGTCCAGCAGCAGCACGTTGGGCTGCTGCCAGGCGATCAGCGCCAGCGCCAGACGCGCGCGCTCGCCACCGGAGAAGCCGTCGACCGGTTCGAACGCGCGATCGCCCGGGAAATTCCACTTGCCCAGGAAATCGCGGAAGCTCTGGTTCACGCCATTGGGGTCCAGATCACGGAAGTGGTCCATCGGCGTGGCGCCTTCGCGCAGCGATTCCACCGTGTGCTGGGCGAAGTAGCCGATCTGCAGGTCCGGATGCGCCATGCGGTCACCGGCCAGCAGCGGCAGCTCGCCCACCAGCGATTTGACCAGCGTGGTCTTGCCGGCGCCGTTGGGGCCGAGCAGGCCCACGCGCTGGCCGGCTTCCAGACCGAAGCCGACGTTGTCCAGGATCACCGCGTCCGGGCCGTAGCCGGCGGTCACATCGTTGAGCCGGATCAGCGAGAACGGCAGCTTGGCCGGTGGCGAGAACTCGATGCGGAACTCGCGCTCGGCGCGCACCGCTTCGGTGCCGGTCATCTTGGCCAGACGCTTGATCCGGCTCTGCGCCTGGGTGCCTTGGAGGCCTGCGCCTTGAAGCGGTCGATGAAGCTCTGCAGGTGGGCGCGCTCGGCCTGTTCCTTCTCGTGCGCGATCTGCTGCTGGCGCAGGTGCTCGGCACGCTGGCGCTCGAAATCGGTATAGCCACCCGGGTACAGCTTGGCGCTGCCGCCATGCAGGTGCAGGGTGTGGGTGGCGACGTTGTCCAGGAACTCGCGGTCATGCGAGATCAGCAACAGGGTGCCCGGGTACTTGAGCAACCACTGTTCCAGCCAGTACACCGCATCCAGATCCAGGTGGTTGGTCGGTTCGTCCAGCAGCAGCAGGTCGCTGGGCATCATCAGCGCGCGGGCCAGGTTCAGGCGCGCGCGCCAGCCACCGGAGAACGCAGCCACCGGCCGGCTGTGGGTCTCGGCCGGAAAGCCCAGGCCGTGCAGCAGTTTGCCGGCACGGGCCTCGGCGTCATAGGCGCCCAGCTCGGCCATCTTCTGGTGCGCGTTGGCAACCGCTTCCCAGTCCTCGCGTGCGGCGGCGGCGGCCTCTTCAAGCAGCACCGCGGCCACCACGTCATCGCCACCGAGCACGTAGTCGATGGCGCGGTCCGGCAGCGCCGGGGTTTCCTGGGCCACGTCGGCGATGCGGATCTTGCCCGGCAGCGACACATCTCCCTTGTCCGCCTCCAGCTCGCCGCGCACGGCGGCAAACAGGCTGGACTTGCCCGCGCCATTGCGCCCCACCACGCCAACGCGGTAGCCGGCATGCAGGGTGAGGTCGACATTGGACAGCAGCAGGCGTTCGCCCCGGCGCAGGGCGAAATTACGAAGGGAAATCATGAATAGGTCCGTTATAACGAAAAGGAATGTGCATGTGAGCAGCATTCCTGCGACGTGATTCTAACGTTATCCAATACTTGACTCACCTCCTGCACCGGCAGGCGCCCTCCCGGCGTTTAACCGCAGGACTCCCCTACTCCCCCTGCCAAATCGCTACTGCCGAGCTGAAAAAGCTTTCAAAAGCAACAAATTAGCCGAGGCATCCGGTTTGACACGAGGTAAAAATTCCATTAATCCGTTGATGGCGCACCGCAACAGCCGCGAACCCCACGCCTCGCCGATGCCGCCACTCAATACCGGAGCTGCAACCTGATGAACCGCAAGTCCAGTACCCTCGCCGTCGCCATTGCCCTCGCCCTGGGCACCTCCGCCGTCCCCGCCCTGGCCCAGTCCAGTGCCAACACGCTGGACACGGTGATCGTCACCGGTACCCGCGTGGCCGACCGTACCGTGGCCGAATCGCAGTCGCCGATCGACATCATCACCCCGGAAGTGCTGCAGTCCACCGGCACCTCCGAGCTGGCCACCGCGCTGTCACGCGCCCTGCCCTCGCTGAATTTCCCGCGCCCGGCGCTGACCGACGGCACCAGCGGCATCCGTCCGGCGCAGCTGCGCGGGCTCTCGCCGGACCAGGTGCTGGTGCTGGTCAACGGCAAGCGCCGCCACACCTCGGCGATGATCAACGTCAACGGCAGCATCGGCCGCGGTTCGGCCGCGGTGGATATCAACGCCATTCCGATCGCCGCGATCGAACGGGTGGAAGTGCTGCGCGACGGCGCCTCGGCGCAGTACGGTTCGGACGCCATCGCCGGCGTGGTCAACATCGTGCTCAAGGGCAGCGGTGAAGGCGGCAGCCTGGCGGTGGACGCGGGCCAGTATTCGGCCGGCGACGGTGCCAAATATCAGCTCTCCGGCGACACCGGCGTCAGCTTCGCCGACGGGCGCGGCAAGCTGCACCTGGCCGGCCAGGTCAGCCAGCAAGACGAGAGCAACCGTGCCGGCCCCTACCGCGGCACCACGCCCAACACCGGCAACTTCCCGGCGATCGGCCAGACCACCTTCATCGTCGGCGACCCGCGCGTGGACGCCAGCGCCGCTTCGGCCAACCTGAGCTTCGCCTTCACCGACAACATCAGCGGCTATGCCAACGCGCTGCTGGGCAACCGCGACATCACCTCGTTCGCGTTCTACCGCTCGCCCAATCACAGCGGCCAGGGCGCGCTGCTGGCCCAGGTCTATCCGGACGGCTACGTGCCGCAGATCAACCAGTACTCCAAGGACCGCTCGCTGGTGGCAGGCGTGAAGGGCAACACCGAGAGCGGCTGGACCTGGGACGTCAGCCTCAACCACGGCGAGAACACCCTGGATTTCCACACCCGCAACAGCATCAACTACAGCCTGGGCGTGAACAGCCCCAGCTCGTTCTACGACGGCACGCTGAAGTACCAGCAGGACATCGTCAACGCCGACCTCACCAAGTCGCTGGACTGGGGCCTGGCCTATCCGGTCACCTTGTCCTTCGGCGGCGAGTACCGTCGCGAGAAGTGGGAGCAGACCGCCGGCCAGCTGGAGTCGTACACCGGCAGCGGCGCGCAGGGTTTCGGCGGCTTCACCCCGATCAACGCGGTCGACGCCGATCGCCACAACTACGCGGTCTATGCCGGCCTGGAAGCCGACCTGACCGAGAAGTTCTCCGCCGGCCTGACCGGCCGCTACGAGGACTACTCGGATTTCGGCGACAAGTTCTCCGGCAAGCTGTCGGCGCGCTACGCCTTCACCGACAAGGTGGCGCTGCGTGCCACCGCCTCCAGCGGTTTCCGCGCCCCGTCGCTGGCCCAGCAGAGCTACCAGGCGGTGACCAGCACCATCATCAACGGCGTCTTCGTTGAGCGCGGCACCTTCCCGACCACCAGCACCGCCGCACAGGTGCTGGGTGCCAGCCCGCTCAAGGCCGAAAGCTCCACCTCCTACAGCGTCGGCCTGGTGCTGCAGCCGGTGGACCGGCTGTACCTGACCGTCGATGCCTACCAGATCGACATCGACGACCGCATCGTGCTGTCCACCAACATCACCACCAATGCCGCCGCCAACGCCTTGCTGGCCGGGCTGGGGCTGCCGCAGGTCACCGCGTTCTCCTACTTCACCAATGGCATGGACACCCGTACCCGCGGTGTGGATGCGGTGTCCAGCTACACCCTGCCGTTGGCGGCCAGCAGCTTGGAGCTGACCGCCGCCTACAGCTACAACGAGACCGAGGTGAAGAAGTTCCTCGCCTCACCAGCCGTATTCGGCAGCCTGGGCATCACCCAGTCGCTGATCGGCCGCGACGAGATCGGCCGCATCGAGGACAGCTACCCGCGTGACAAGGCCATCCTCAGCGGCACCTGGCGCTCGGACCGCTGGGAGCTGGGCCTGTCAGCCACCCGCTATGGCAGCTTCACCGTGCGCAACTCGGCCACCGCCGCCCGCGACCAGACCTACGACGCCAAGTGGGTGCTGGACGCTTCGGCCAGCTTCAAGCCCAGCGAGCAGTGGAAGCTGACCCTGGGTGCGGACAACCTGCTGGATACCTACCCGGAGCGCACCGCCGACCTGCAGAACTCGACCTGGGGCATGCTGCCGTACAGCAACTACTCGCCGTTTGGCTTCAATGGCGCCTACGTCTACGGCCGTATCAGCTACACCTGGTAAGACCGCAGCCGCGTCGTGGAAGGAAGATGCCCCGGGAAACCGGGGCATCTTTTTGGGCCTGGCCGGTGCCCCGCCGTCGCCTGGCACAGACTCGCCGTTGCCGCATCCGCCACCAACGGCACGGGCCGGAGCCGGCAATCCATCATCTTGAATTTTTTGCTTTTTCCGGCGTATTTCCGCTTTGTCGATGCCGGCCGCGTCCGTAGAATCGAGCTATCCCCCATAACTGCGAGCTGTAATGCACCATGACACCGCCCTGATCAACATGCTGGCCATCGGCCTGGGCTTTGCCTTCGTACTCGGCGTCCTGGCCAACAAGCTGCGGCTGTCGCCGCTGGTGGGCTATCTGGTTGCCGGTGTCATCGTCGGCCCCTTCACCCCGGGCTTTGTTGCCGACCAGGCGCTGGCCAACCAGCTGGCCGAAATCGGGGTGATGCTGCTGATGTTCGGGGTGGGATTGCACTTCTCGCTGAAGGATCTGATGGCGGTCAAGGCGATCGCCATCCCCGGCGCCGTCGGCCAGATCCTCGTGGCGACCCTGCTGGGCTGGGGCGTGGCCTCGGTGATGGGCTGGCCGGTACTGCACGGGGTGATCTTCGGTTTCTCGCTGGCCACCGCCTCCACCGTGGTGCTGCTGCGGGCGATGGAAGAGCGGCGCCTGCTGGAAACCACCCGCGGCAAGATCGCCGTGGGCTGGTTGATCGTGGAAGACCTGGCCTGTGTACTGGCGCTGGTGATGATGCCGGTGATCGCCGACGTCTTCGGACCCGATGCGAGCGGCAAGGCACCTTCCATCGCCGGTGTGCTGGCCTCCATCGGCTGGACCTTCGTGCAGCTGGGTCTGTTTGTGGCGGTGATGCTGCTGGTCGGCCGCCGGGTGATCCCGTGGGTGCTGGAGAAAGTGGCCGGCACCGGTTCGCGCGAACTGTTCACCCTGTGCGTGCTGGCCATCGCGCTGGGCGTGGCCTTCGGCGCCGCCGCGCTGTTTGGCGTGTCGTTCGCGCTGGGCGCGTTCTTCGCCGGCATGATGCTCAACGAGTCCGAACTCAGCCATAAGGCCGCGCACGACTCGCTGCCGCTGCGCGATGCCTTCGCGGTGCTGTTCTTCGTCTCCGTTGGCATGCTGTTCAACCCGATGATCCTGGTCGAGCACCCGTGGCAGGTACTGGCGACGGTGGCGATCATCATGTTCGGCAAGTCGGCCGCGGCATTCTTCATCGTGCGCGCGTTCGGCCACTCCAAGAGCACCGCACTGACCATTTCCGCCTCACTGGCGCAGATCGGCGAGTTCGCTTCATCGTCGCCGGACTCGGCGTGGCGCTGGAGATCCTGCCCGAGACCGGACAGTCGCTGGTGCTGGCCGGCGCCCTGGTCTCGATCATGCTCAACCCGCTGGTGTTCGGCCTGCTCGACCGCTGGCAGGCCAAGCATCCGATCGCCACCCAGGTGGCGCAGGAACCGGAGATTCCGCCGGGCCCGTCGCTGGAGCTGCAGGACCATGCCATCGTCATCGGCTACGGCCGGGTCGGCAGCCATCTGGCGCAGGTGCTGCGCGAGCGCGGCGTGCCGGTGCTGGTGATCGATGACAACCGCGAGCACGTCGAGCGCG
>NZ_BAZI01000163.1 GCF_001310775.1 Stenotrophomonas pictorum JCM 9942 | reverse complement strand
GGTATGGGCGTGGCGACGCCGAGCTCGGCGGCATCGCCGCGGCGGCCGAGGGCGTGCGCGAGCGCACCATGAAAGTGCTGCGGATCGCGTTTCTGTCTTCCACCGTGCTGGAATTTTTCGCCTCGATAAGTGTGGCGATGGTGGCGCTGTATCTGGGGCTCAGTTATCTGGGCCTGATGTCGTTGCACGCCACGGTGCCGACGCTGGGAACCGGCATGTTCTGCCTGCTGCTGGCCCCCGAGTTCTACGCCCCCTTGCGGCGCCTGGCCGCCCATTACCACGACCGTGCCAACGCGCTGGCGGCCGCGGCCGAGGTGGAGCGGCTGTTGCAGGACGACTTGCCGGTTGCTCCGGTGCCCTCGGAACCTGCGCTGCCGCCCGAGCCGGTCCAGTTGCACGCCCCGTTGCTGACGCTGCAGAACCTGACGCTGCGACCGCAAGGTGCGCGCCACGACGTGATGTCCGGGTTCTCGCTGAGCATCGACCAGGGCCAGCATCTGGCTCTGGTAGGCCCCTCCGGCTGCGGCAAAAGTACTTTGCTCGAAGCGCTGGCGGGCTGGCTGCCACCGCGCGAAGGGCGCATCCTGCGCCGCGGCCAGATGCGGGTGGGCTATGCGGGGCAGCGTCCGTACCTGTTCCATGGCTCGATTGCCGACAACCTGCGGCTGGCCGACCCGACCGCCAGCGATGCCCGTTTGGAGGCGGCGGCCGAAGCGGCGCAGGTCATGCGTTTTGCCCGGGAGCTGCCACTCGGGCTGGACACGGTGATCGGTGAGCGCGGCTTCGGCCTGTCCGGGGGGGAGGCACGACGCATCGGTCTGGCACGCCTGTTGTTGCGCGATCCGGATCTGCTGCTGCTTGATGAGCCCACCGCATTTCTTGATCCTGAAACCGAAGCCGCCCTGCTGCAGGCGCTGGCCATACATGCCCGTGGACGCACCGTGGTGATGGCGACCCACAGCGCGGCGGCGATGCGCTGGGCCGATGCGGTGGTGCGTTTGCACCCCGATCGTGCCGTGCCCGAGCAGGTGCAGGCATGAACGAAAGCATGCGAGAGGTGTTCGCCCGGCATCGCTGGCGTTTGCTGCTGGCGGTAGTGTTCCTGCTGACCACGATGCTGGCCGGCGTCGGCCTGCTCGGGTTGTCCGGTGGCTTCCTCACCGGTGCGGCGCTGGCCGGTGCGGCGGGGATGGGCGCCACCTTCAACTTTTTCTCGCCCTCGGCGGGGATCCGCGGGCTGACGATGGCGCGGATCGTGTCGCGCTATTTCGAAAAACTGGTCGGCCACGATGTGACGCTGCGCATCGCCCGCGACCTGCGTGTGTGGTTCTTCCGTCGCGCCTTGCCGCTGGCGCCGGCGCGGCTGGGCGGCAGCCGTACCGGCGAACTGCTGGCCCGGCTGGTTTCAGACATCAGCGAAGTGGATGGTGTGATGGTGCGGGCTGCCGGACCGCTGCTGGCGCTGCTCGGCATCGTACTGGCCAGCGTCGTCGCGGCAGCGCTGATCTACTGGCCGGCGGCCCTGTTGCTGGTCGCCATCGCGGGGGCGATCGGGATCGGTGTCCCGGTGCTGGCCGTGCGCCATGGTGAGCATGGCGAAATGGAACGCGCGCAGACGCGGGCGTCGTTGCGCACCCTGGCGTACGAAGGGCTGGAAGGTGTGGCGGATCTGACCGCGCTGCAGGCGCAGGGGGATTGGATCGCACGTGTGGATGCCGCCGCACTGCAGGTTGCCGCTCGCGACCGGCGTCGTCGTCGTCGCTTGATCGCTGGCAATGTGCTGCATTCGGCCTGCGCCGGAGTGGGGCTGCTGGCGATGCTGTGGCTGGCGCTGCACGCATTCGAGGGCGGTCAGGTGAGCGGGCCGCTGGCTGCGGCGCTGTTGTTCCTCACCGTGGCCTTGCTGGAAGTGGCCGCGGGCAGCAGTCTGGCCTGGCAGTCGCTGCAGTCGGCACGCGTGGCCGGCCAGCGCCTGCGTCAGATCGTGGACCAGGCCCCGGCGGTGGAAGATCCCGCCCAGCCCCGGGCTTTGCCGGACACGCCGGCAGAGGTGTCCTTTGAACAGGTGGTTTTCCATTGGCCCGGGGAGTCCCGGCAGTTGCTCGACGGGGTGGAGTTGCGACTGCGGCCGGGTGAGCGTGTGGCCATCCGCGGCGACAGTGGGTGTGGCAAGACCACGTTGTCGGCGTTGCTGCTGCGCCTGTGGGACCCTCGCCAAGGGGCCGTGCGCTACGGCGGCGTGGATCTGCGCGATGTCGCCCAGGAGGCGTGGCATCGAAAGGTGGCCTGGTTGCCGCAGGGCGCGCCGGTATTTGCCGGCTCCATCAGCGAGAACCTGCGATTGGGCGATCCACAGGCCGATGACGCGGCAATGTGGTCGGTGCTGGAACAGGTACGGCTGAGCGCCTGGGCGCAGCAGCAGGGGGGGCTGTCAGCGTGGGTCGGCGAAAACGGTGCGACCATGTCGGCCGGTCAGGCGCGCCGTCTGGCGCTGGCCCGCGCGCTGCTGCGCGATACGCCGCTGATGGTGCTCGATGAGCCCACCGAAGGATTGGACGTGGACACCGCGCACGCGTTGTTGCTTGATCTGGCTGCCGCGCTGGGCTCACGCAGCTTGTTGATGATCACCCATGATCCGTTGCCCGATGGCGTGGTGCACCGGGAATACCGTCTTCAGCACGGACAACTGCAGCCGCTGACCAACGCCGAAGTCCCCGCGCGCTGAGTACGGAGGGGCGCTGCGGAAAGCCGGTTCGAAAACCGTGAGGGCCTGGGCCCTCGGGCATTGCGGTGGGGTTTGCTGGCAGAGCAGGTTGTCGCGCAATGCGGCCTGTTTGCCCAGTGCGTAGCCGATGCCACCCAAAAGCAGCAGCGCGCCGCAGCCAATGGAAATGGCAGCCAGCGTTTCGTTGCGGCGCAGGTCCATGATGCCGGCGGCGATGAGCGCCAGTGGCAGCAGTGACCAGTGGAGGGTCAATGCCAGCACCATGCCGAGCAGCACGATGGTGTCGGTCCGATGCTTGAGTACGTTCGTTGCGTCCTGCATATACCTCTGTCTCCACGGAAGAGGGGATGTAGACCGGGTGTTGCCTGGGTGAGGCCGGTGAACGATAGCAGGGCGCTGCGCCGTGGCTCAAACGAGGCTGGGCAGCCAGCCGCTGAACACTGCAGCCAGCACAGTCAGATGGAGCACCACCGTTGCCCAGAACACCTGCTGGAAACTGCGCTTGCTGGATTTGTGGCGGAACAGTCCCTGCGCCAGCAGCGCGCCGGGCCAGCCGCCGAACAGGGCGATCAGGTGCAAGGTGCTTTCCGGGGTGCGCTGGTCGCCGCGTTGCGCGGCACTTTTGTCGTAGGCATAGAACGCCAGCGCCAGCAGGCTCAGGCCCACGATGGTCCCGGCGACCCAACCGGGAAGCAGTCGGGTTACCCCGCCCAGCACCGGTATCGACAGGGCAATCAAGCCCAGGGCGGTGCGGGGCAGGCGCCGGGCTGACTGCTTCGGCGCTGCAGGGGGTCTACCGGTAGCGGCGAAGCGGATGGCGGTGGCCGCCAGACGCCCACGCTCGTCGCGCTTGGGCTGGTAACTGATCAGCTGGCCTTCCAGCGGGCGCGGTGTGCCGCGTTCGAAGGCCTTGATATGGACGAAGGCGCGTTCGCCGCCACCATTGGGGCTGACGAAACCAAAGCCCTTGTCGTCATTCCAGTCCTGCAGCCGTCCTTGATAGCGCATCCGTTGTATCGCACGAGTAGGAGTGCCGGTATTGGAGCGCAGCGGCGAGGTGTTGTGAAGCGCTCAACGACCCCGCTCGGGCGGTGGTGCCTCGTCGCGCACCCGCAGGAAGCGCGCGAAGCGCGGCAGGCCGGTGGCGGTGTAGCCGTTGTAACGGTAGGTCACCAGGGTGCCGATGCCGGGCGGATTGGCGCGCTGCGCATCCTTCAGCCCGCTGCCGATGCGGAAGCGGGCGCCGTCGCTACGCTGTACCAGCAATGCGCCGAGCATGCCGCTGTACTTGCCCTTGCCGGGCAGATGCCCGACCACCCAGGCTTCGGCGTCCTGCCATGGCTTGAGCTTGAGCAGGCCTTCGCTGCGGCCGGG
This sequence comes from Stenotrophomonas pictorum JCM 9942, assembly GCF_001310775.1. GTDB lineage: Bacteria > Pseudomonadota > Gammaproteobacteria > Xanthomonadales > Xanthomonadaceae > Stenotrophomonas > Stenotrophomonas pictorum. The sequence continues at coordinate 2,175 of NZ_BAZI01000163.1, read as the reverse complement.
CAGGTAGCGGTTGTTCTGGTGGTGGAGCATCAGACCCTCGCCGTCGGCGGCAACCACCGATTGCAGCAGGCGCTGCAGGTGGGCGGTGTTGGGCATCCTCTGCTGCGGGATCAATGCGAGACCGGGTCTGTCTGTGGCCCGAACCAGCACCTGCAGCGCCGCCAGCCGTTGCGAGAACGTACCCGGGTGCGCGGGCAGGTCGAAGGCCATGAAGCGGATCGCGTGCCACTCCTGTGGACGGGCCGGGGTGGTGCGGATGATGGCGCTGACCTCGTCGAAACGGCCGCGGGCGATCCACAGTTCGCCATCCAGTGGCTGTTGCGGCCAGCCGCGGGTGAATCCGGGCGGAGCGCTGATGCGGTTGCCGGCACGCGTCCACAAGGCCTTGCCATCCCAGCGGGCGCGCACGCCGTCGAGCTTTTCACTGATCCAGTATGGCGCCGGATCGGTGCCGTCGCGCCACTGCCCGGCCAGCATCAAGGGCGGGGCAGTGCCGGCCCGGGCTTCAGCAGGCAGCAGACAGGCGCATAACAGCAGAAGGAGCAGTCGAGCCATGGCGGTCCCGGGGGGAAGGGCGAGGACTGCCACAATGGAGCGTGATCAAGGCGGTGGCTATCGGCGCCAGGCCGACGCGTGTGTAGGAATCGCCGGCTCAGTGCTGTCGGTCAGGCGGCCGGCAGCGTATCCAGGAAACCGCGTACGGCCGGGCCGAAGCGGTCGTAGTCGACCAGGAACGCATCGTGGCCCTGCGGCGATTCCATCCCGATGAACTGTGCCTGTGCCCCACCGGCCCGCAGGCCGTCGGCGATCTGCTGCTGCTGTTGCACCGGGAACAGGATGTCGGTGTTGGCGCCGATGGCCAGGGCGCGCGGCACCTGGATCTTCGCCAGCCCGGCCAGCACGTCGCCGTCGGCGTACTCGGCCAGGTCGAACCAGTCCATCGACCGGCCCAGATAGAGGTAGCAGTTCGGGTCGAAATGGCGGACGAAGCGGCGCGCATGCCCCTCCAGGTAGCTTTCCACCTGGAACTCCAGCCCGAACGGGTCATCGTCGTTGTGGCCCGGATCCTCCGAGTCCAGCCTTACCCGGCCAAAGCGGCCGTCCCACTCCAGCGCAGAGCGGTAGGTGATCACGCCCAGCTTGCGGGCCATGCGCATACCCGACTCCGGGTAGTGCGCTTCATCGTAATCACCGCCATTCCAGGCCGGATCCAGGCGGATGGCTTCGCGCTGCAGCGAGCGGATCGCGATGGAGAACGGCAGGGCCTGCGCGCTGCCGGAGATGTTGATGTGCGAACGGGCGATGCCCGGGTGCAGCAGTAGCAGGGCCAGCGCGGTCATGCCGCCCATCGAGTTGCCGATCAGGCAGGCCAGCCGGGTGATGCCGAGGGATCTGACCACCTCCGCCGCGGCATTGGCGATGTCTTCGATCGACAGCTCGGGAAAGGACAAACCATAGCGCTGGCCGGTGGCGGGATTGAGCGAGGCCGGGCCGGTGGAGCCCTTGCAGCTGCCCAGCGAGTTGACGCAGATCACGTACCAGCGGTCGGTGTCGATCGGCTTGCCCGGGCCGAGCATCGGCTCCCACCAGCCGGGGGCGGGATTGGCCGGGTTGCTGGCGGCGTGGGCATCGGGAGACAGGCCGGTGACGATCAACACGGCGTTGCCGGCATCGGCGGCCAGCGTGCCCCAGGTTTCAAAGGCGATCCGGGCGCCGTGCAGGTGGCCACCGCGCTTCATCGGAAAGGGCGAGGGCAGCGGATGGAAGCGGCTGCCGGGCGGAATGAATTCGGTCATCGGCTGATTTTACCGGGCTTGGCGTCCGTGTCTTGGATGCGCGACATGACCCCGGGTTATCTGCCTATGCCCGCTCCGCGCGAGGGGAGGTCGAGCAGGAGCTCCACCGGGGCGTCGGCCGGCAACGTGACGATCACCGGTGCCGATTCGATGTCGCCGTTTTGGCGGATTGCGGTGCCGCTTTGTGACAGCCGCGCGAACACCTCCACTTGCCTCAGCGACGACAGCTTTGCCGTCGGCATCGGGCTGTCGGTGTCGTCCAGGACCACGGTCAGCGGTTGCTGCGGGGCCGGGTGGCGCTCTACCGCCACCGGCATCGGTGGGCCACCGGGCACGCGGGCGATGACGAACAGCGTGTCGTTGCGGGAGGTCGCGCGCG
>NZ_BAZI01000162.1 GCF_001310775.1 Stenotrophomonas pictorum JCM 9942 | reverse complement strand
GCGCCGGCCGCGGTTGCCGCGCATGCCGAGGCGGCCGCCGTGCAGCAGCGGATGGGGGCGTTGATCCGGCAGCTGGAAGCCAGCAACGTCACCGACATCGTCAGTGTCGGCATCGGTGGGTCCGATCTGGGCCCGCGACTGGTGGCCGATGCCCTGCGTCCGGCGGCGGGTGCGCGTTTCCGCGTGCATTTCGTTTCCAATGTGGACGGCGCCGCCATGCAGCGCACGTTGGCCACACTGGATCCTGCGACCACGGCCGGCATCCTGATTTCCAAGACCTTCGGTACCCAGGAAACCCTGCTCAACGGCAAGATCCTGCATGACTGGCTGGGCGGCAGCGAGCGCCTGTACGCGGTCAGTGCCAATCCCGAGCGCGCCGCCAAGGCCTTCGACATCGCCGCCGAGCGTGTGTTGCCGATGTGGGACTGGGTGGGCGGACGTTACTCGCTGTGGTCGGCGGTCGGTGTTCCGATCGCACTGGCGATCGGTTTCGAACGCTTCGGCCAGTTGCTGGCCGGTGCTGCGGAAATGGATGTGCATGCGGCCAGCGCGCCACTGGAGTGCAATCTGCCGGTGCTGCACGCACTGACCGATATCTGGAACCGCAACGTGCTCGGCTACGCCACGCATGCGGTGATGACCTACGACCAGCGGCTGGCGCTGCTGCCGTCCTATCTGCAGCAGCTGGTGATGGAAAGCCTCGGCAAGCGGGTCAAGCTCGACGGCAGTCCGGTCGATGGCGACACGGTGCCCGTATGGTGGGGCGGTGCCGGCACCGACGTGCAGCACAGCTTCTTCCAGGCGCTGCATCAGGGCACCAGCATCGTGCCGGCCGATTTCATCGGCTGTGTGCGCAGCGATAATCCCTACGCGATCAACCACCAGGCGCTGCTGGCCAATCTGCTGGCGCAGACCGAGGCGCTGGCCAACGGCCAGGACAGCGAAGACCCGCACCGCCAGTACCCGGGCGGCCGTCCGAGCACCCTGATTCTGCTCGATGCGCTGACCCCGCAGGCACTCGGCGCACTGATCGCGATGTACGAGCACGCGGTATATGTGCAGTCGCTGATCTGGGACATCAATGCTTTTGACCAGTTCGGTGTGGAGCTGGGCAAGCAGCTGGCCAGCCAGCTGTTGCCGGCATTGCAGGGTGAGGTGGTGGATATTGCCGATCCGATGACCCGCGAAGTGCTGGCCCGTCTGCGCTGAGCCGCACGCTGCAGCAGCGTGTGATCAGAAACGCCGTGCAGCGATGCGCGGCGTTTCCCGTTCAGCGGTTGGGATCGCGCTCAGGCTGGGGCGCTTGGTCAGCTTGCGCTGCAGCGAGCGCCGGTGCATGCCCAGCAGGCGTGCAGCGGCCGAGACATTGCCACCGGTCTCATGCAGCGCCTGCTGGATGTGCTCCCACTGCAGGCGGCTGATCGGCGTCATCGCATCGGGTGGCTCGACTTCTTCGGGCTCGTCGCCCGCCTCGTCGTCCTCGCCGAGCGCGCGCAGGATCATCTGCACCGTGGCCGGCTTGGGCAGATAGTCATCGGCACCCAGCTTGATCGCTTCGACCGCGGTCGCGATCGAGGCATAGCCGGTCACCAGCAGAATGCGCATGTCCTGGCGCAGCTCGTGCAAGGGCTGGATCAGGTTGAGTCCGGATTCGGTGCCAAGCTTGAGGTCGATCAGCGCAAACGCGGGGGGCGCCTGGGTGGCCAGTTGCAGTGCGCTGTCGATATCGGTGGCGGTGATTGTTTCGATGTCGCGCCGGGCCAGGGTGCGCTGCAAAGTGCGCAGATAGAGCGGATCATCGTCGACCAGCAGGCCGTGGGTCACAGGGGTGTTCATGTATTTACCTCGGCATTGTCCAGCGGCAGGCGGAAGCGACGCGCGCTCCTTGGCCCTCGGCAGGACGCAGCCACAACTCGCCATGCAGGCGTTCAATGGTGGCATGGGACAGCGCCAGGCCGACCCCCATGCCGTCGGTTTTGCCGCTGTTGAACAGGGTGCCGGGCAGCGCGGCGGCGTCGGCATTGAAGCCGGGGCCATAGTCGCGCACTTCGCCGTAGAGCTGGCCGTCCCTTACCTGCAGATCCAGGTCGACTTGCGGGCGTCCTGCGCCTTCGCCGGCATCAGCGGCATTGTTCAACAGTACCTGCAGCAGGTGGCCCACGCCGGGGTCCAGCTTCAGCTGCAAGGGCGCATCGGGATTGCGTCGCAGCTGGATGGTCGGGCGTACCAGGCGCCATTGTTCAAGCACGCTGCCGATGGATGCCACGCTGCGGCGGCGACGTACGCCTTCGGCGGGAGCCGCCAGCGCCAGGACGCGCTCCCGGCATTGCACCAGCAGCTCGCGCAGGGTTTCCAGGTCCTCGCGCATCTCCGGATCGTCGGCGCATTGCTCGGCGATATCGTCGGTCAGCAGTGTCATGGTCGCCAGCGGGGTGTTGAGTTCGTGCGCCACCGAGGCGGCGTGGGTGGCCAGGGCGACGATGCCTTCGTTGCGTACGAAGCGCTCGCGCAGCAGCGCCAGCTGGTTCTCGCGTTCGCGCAACGCCGCGGCCAGACGGGTGGAGAACACCAGCACCACGACGCTGGAGAGCAGGAAGTTGGCTGCCGCGCCCCAAAGATGCAGGCTCATCGAATCGAAATGGCCGCCTTGCAGCGGCAGGCCGAATGCCGCACTGAGCGCATAACCACCCACGCAGGCGGCGGCTACCGCGTGGGTCCAGCGCAGCGGCAGGGCCAGCGCCGCCAGTGCGATCAGGATCAGGAACAGGGAGCCGAACGGATTGCTGATGCCGCCGCTCCAGCCCACCATCCACGTCAGTACCGTGACATCGACCAGAATGTGGCCAAACGCCGTGGCCGGTGCCACATCGCTGTCATGTACGCGCAGTTGCACGTACAGGTTGAACAGGGCCAGCACGAAGACACCGGCCCACAGCGGCAGTTGTGGCAGCTCCAGCCCCAGCAGCCAGGTGGCGACGAGGATGGTGGCGGCCTGGCCGGCAGTGGCCAGCCAGCGCAGACTGCACAGGGTGCGCAGGAAAGAAGTGTCGCGGGTGTTCATTGGTCAATCGTATGCTGTCGAGGCGGATAAAGCCCACCGCAAGGTTCATGCCCGACGATGGCCAGGCGCGCTAAAATGGCCGCATGCATGACGCCGTGACCCGACCGACTCCGCCCACCGACGCTACCGCGTGGCCCCGCCGCATAACCCAGTCAGTGAATATCGGCGGGGTGAAAGTAGGGGGCGGCCACCCCGTGGTTGTGCAGTCGATGACCAACACCGACACCGCCGATGTGGCCGCCAGCGTGAAGCAGGTCGCCGAGTTGTGGCGGGCCGGTTCGGAAATGGTGCGCCTGACTGTCAACAATCCCGAATCCGCGGCCGCCATTCCGCGCATCGTCGATAAACTGGCGATGATGGGCATCGATGTGCCGCTGATCGGTGACTTCCACTACAACGGCCATCAGCTGCTGGGCAACGAACCGGCCTGCGCCGAGGCGTTGGCCAAGTACCGCATCAATCCGGGGAACGTCGGCTTCGGCAAGAAGAAGGACACCCAGTTCGCGCAGCTGATCGAATTCGCCATCAAGTACGACAAGCCGGTACGCATCGGCGCCAACTGGGGCTCGCTGGACCAGTCGCTGGCGGCCAGGCTGATGGACGAGAACAGCCAGCGTGCGCAACCGTGGGATGCCGGCCGCGTGCTGCGCGAGGCGCTGATCCGCTCGGCAATCGATTCGGCCGAAACCGCCGTCGAGCTGGGTCTGCCACGTGACCGCATCGTGTTGTCGGCCAAGGTCAGCGGCGTGCAGGAACTGATCGCGGTCTACCGTGACTTGGCCAACCGCTCCGATTTCGCCCTGCATCTGGGGCTCACCGAAGCCGGCATCGGCAGCAAGGGTATCGTCGCCTCGTCGGCGGCGTTGGCGGTTCTGCTGCAGGAAGGGATCGGCGACACCATCCGTATCTCGCTCACCCCCGAACCGGGCCAGTCGCGCACGCAGGAAGTCATCGTTGCGCAGGAGCTGCTGCAGACCACCGGGCAGCGCGCGTTCACGCCAATGGTCACGGCCTGTCCGGGCTGTGGCCGTACCACCTCCGAGTTCTTCCAGGAGCTGGCCAAGGTGGTGCAGAACCACGTGCGCGAGAAGATGCCGGTATGGCGCGTCAGTCATCCGGGTGCGGAGAACATGACGCTGGCGGTGATGGGTTGCATCGTCAACGGTCCGGGCGAATCCCGGCACGCCAACATCGGTATTTCACTGCCAGGTACCGGCGAGACTCCGGCCGCGCCGGTGTTTGTCGACGGCGAGAAGAAGGTGACGCTGCGAGGCGAGAACATCGCCCAGGACTTTGTTGCACTGATCGACGACTACGTTGAAACCCGATATGCACGAAGCTCCGGCTGATTCCCGGAGCGAGGCGGCCGCCTGCGGCGCTGGTTTGGGCACAATGCGTGGCGGCTGGTACTGCTGTTTGCCGGTGTACTGCTGCCGCTGGCCGGTTTTGTCGCCCTGGCCGACGAGATCCACGAGGCCGAGGCCCTCCATGTCGACCATGCCGTGCTGCTGCGGATGAAGGCGCTGGCCTCTCCGGCGTTGAACGACTTTTTCGTGGTGATGTCCAAGCTGGGTTACCAATGGGGTGTCATTCCGCTTGACGTGCTGATTGTCGGGACGCTGATGCTGGCGCGGCGCTGGCGGAAAGCGGCATTCGCGGCAACGGCATTCGTGGGATCCGCGCTGTTGAATGTGGGCAGCAAGCAGATTTTCCAGCGGGAGCGTCCGACTCTGTGGGAGTCCATTGCGCCGGAAAGTACCTTCAGCTTTCCCAGTGGCCATGCAATGGGGTCGATGACGCTGGCGTTGACGGTGGTGCTGCTGGCATGGCCCACGCGCTGGCGCTGGCCGGTAGTGGTTTGGGCGCTGCTGTTCGTCGTGCTGGTTGGTCTGTCACGCATCTATCTGGGCGTGCATTTTCCGTCCGACATTCTGGGCGGCTGGTGTGCGGCCCTGGTATGGGTGCTGGGCGTGTATCTGCTGATGTTTCGACGCCGTCACACTTTGCCTGCCTGACGATTGTCGTATCAGGAAATTCCTAGTGGACAGCGGGCAATGCCTTATGGCTGGTGGCCAGCTGACAGCTCAGAGTGGCGCGGCTGCTGCAGCTGTTGTGGGGTTGGCTCCGGCGAACAGGCACCCGTCGGTACCTGAAAAACTCCGGCGTCGCCGATTCTGGTCGATAATGCGCAGGGCCCACCACCGGGGTTGATGAGGGGAATGCCATCAACCGCTGCACGCACTGCAAGGCGTGGCTGGGCTCAATCTGTTGGTTCGTCTTCGGGGAATCCTGCAATGACTGTCCGAGTTTTTTTGATTGACGACCATGCCCTGGTACGCACCGGCATCAAGATGATTCTGGGCGGGCAGGCCGATATTGAGGTGGTGGGTGAGGCCGAGAGTGGTGAGCTGGCCTTGCCGCAGATCCGGCAGCTCAAGCCCGATGTGGTGTTGTGTGATCTACACCTGCCGGGGTTGAGTGGATTGGAAATCACCGAGCGCATCATCAAGGGCAAGCATGGCACGCGGGTCATCATCGTATCGGTGCTGGAAGACGGGCCGATGCCACAGCGGCTGATGGAGGCCGGTGCATCGGGCTATGTTGCAAGGGCGGTGATGCGCAGGAGCTGGTCAAGGCGATCCGCGATGTTGCGCTGGGCCGTCGCTACCTGGCCAACAGCATCGCGCAGAATCTGGCGCTGGCGAAAATCGGACCGGGCTCGCCGTTCGATGAGCTGTCGCGACGGGAGATGGAAGTTGCCCTGTTGCTGATCCAGGGCTACCGCCAGGAGGAGATCGCGCGCCGGTTGAGCTTGAGTGCGAAGACGGTGAACACGCACAAGACGCGGATGTTCGAAAAGATCAAGGTGCAAGACAACATCGCCTTGGCACGTCTGGCGGCCCAGTACGGCATCGTGGATCCTGCAAGGAACGTGTGTTGACCCGTCTGCCGCAGGCGCCCGCCTGACGCGCGCCGGGGAAGGGCGCGCAGCCTTGAAAACAGAAAAGCGGCCTCATGGGCCGCTTTTCTGTTTTCCATATCAGGCGCGTGGATCAGGCGTTGCGCGGTGCCTGGTCCTCTTCCTTCTCCGTGTTGGCTTCTTCCGTCGCCGTCACGACCGCCGGTTCAGCTGCGGCCGGCGAGGGTGCCGGAGCAACTTCCTGCGCGGTCCTGATGACGGCCTGCTCGACCGGGGCTTCAGTCGCAGGAGCCGGTTCCTGCGCGGTGAACAGTTGCCCATTCTCCGGTTGCACTGCAGCCGGTGCGGATGTGACTGCCGGGGCCTCGACGACCACTTCTGTGACCACCTCCGCCGGAGGGGCGGACG
>NZ_BAZI01000161.1 GCF_001310775.1 Stenotrophomonas pictorum JCM 9942 | reverse complement strand
CCGAGGACAGCGACAGGGTCAGGTGCCAGCGGCCGTCGCCGCCCTCGACCCAGCCGTAGCGGTCGCCGTTGTGGACGAACGGCTGCGAGCGGCCGGGCTGGAAGGTGATGCCGGCACGGCGCTGGATCTCTACGGTCACCGTGTCCAGGCCGTGGTCGTCGATGGTGTACTTGAAGCGGGCCCGCTTGCGCAGTTCGCGGTTGCCCAGGTCGCGCTGGGTGGTGACCACGGCGGTGGCCACATCCAGCAGGGCGTCACGCGGGATGAAGCCGACGTTGTTGGCAAGGCGCGGATAGGTTTCGGCATCGCCGTGGGTGGCGCCCATGCCGCCGCCCAGGGTCACGTCATAGCCGAGCAGTTCATCGTCAGCGTCCAGCACGCCGATGAAGCCCAGGTCGTTGGCGAACACGTCCACATCGTTGAGCGGCGGCAGCGCGAAGCCGATCTTGAACTTGCGCGGCAGGTAGCGCTCGCCGTAGATCGGCTCGTCCTCGCTGCCGCTGCCGGCCACCCGCTCCTCGTCCAGCCAGATCTCATAGTAGGCGCGGGTGTTGGGGAGCAGGTGCTCGGAGGTGCGCGCGGCATCGGCATACAGCGTGGCGTGCGCGCGCGACAGCAGCGGGTTGGCCGCGACCAGCACGTTGCGGTTGACGTCGCCGCAGGCGGCCAAGGTGTCGATCAGCGCGGCGTTGATCGCCTGCATGGTCGCCTTCAGCTCGCGCTTGATCACGCCATGGAACTGGAAGGCCTGGCGGGTGGTGATGCGCAGCGAGTGGTTGCCGAAACAAGTGGCCACGGCATCGAGCTTGAGCCACTGCTCGGGGCTGACCACGCCACCGGGTGTGCGGGTGCGGATCATGAACTGGTAGGCCGGTTCGAGTTTTTGCCGGCGGCGCTCGTCGCGCACATCGCGGTCATCCTGCTGGTAGCTGCCGTGGTACTTGATCAGGGTCTGGTCGTCCTCGCGCAGCGCGCCGGTGACCGGATCGGCCAGGCTCTCGAGCAGGGAGCCGCGCAGCCGGTTGCTTTCGGCCTTGATGGATTCGACGGAGTGGTTGCTCATGTTCTGTTCGCTATGCCGGAAAGGGAGGGGCAGGCACGCCGTTCAGGCGCCAGGCATATCACCGCGACCGCGGCGACCGCACTCGGCCGTCAATACACATCCCGGCCATAGCGCCCCTCCGTGTGCAGTTGCGTGAGGTACTCGCGTGCGCCGTCCTCATCCAGTCCACCGTGTTCACGCACCACGTCCAGCAGCGCGGCATGCACGTCCTTGCCCATGCCGATCGCGCCGCACACATACAGGTGTGCGCCGTTCTGCAGCCAGTCGTACAGGTCGCGGCCACGCGTGCGCAGGCGCTGCTGCACGTAGATCTTGTCGGCCTGGTCGCGGGAGAAGGCCAGGTCGAGGCGATGCAGTTCCTTGCGGCGCAGGGCGTCCTGCCATTCGGTCTGGTAGAGGAAATCGGTATTGAAATGGCGCGCGCCGAAGAACAGCCAGTTGCGCCCCGCAGCGCCGGTTTCGGCGCGCTCCTGCACAAAGCCGCGGAACGGCGCCACGCCGGTACCCGGGCCGATCATGATGATGTCGCGGCTGGCATCAGCCGGCACCCGGAAGCGTTCGTTGGCCTCGATGTAGACCGGTAGCGGGGCGCCTTCTGCCAGCGCGGCGAGGAAGCTGCTGGCCGCGCCCTGGTGGGCGCTGCCGTGCGCGTCATAGCGCAGCTCGTCGACGGTGAGGTGGACTTCCTCGCCCACGCGCTTGCGGCTGGAGGCGATGGAGTACAGGCGTGGGGCGGCGGGGCGTACCGTGGCCAGCAGGGCCTCGGCACTCCACTCGGCTGGCCAGCGCCTCAGTACATCGATGAGCTGGTGGTCTTCGAACACCGCAGCCAGTTCGTTCTTCTGTGCCGGGTCCAGCAGGCGCGCCAGTTCCGGGTGCGCGCTGCGCTCGGCCACAGCGGCCAGCAGCGGGCGCGAGATGCGGGTCAGTTCGCGGTGCTCGGCCAGCCATTGCGACAGCGGGCGGCGGTGGCCGTCATGGGCGACGGCAGTGGCACCGTCCAGGCCGGTGGCATCCAGCACCGCCTCCACCAGCGCGGGCGGATTGCGGTGCACGATGCCCAGCGCGTCGCCCGGCTCGTAGTGCAGTCCGCTGCCTCCAGCGACAGTTCCAGGTGATGCACGCGCTTGTCGGCGGCGCCATGGTGCGCGTAGGCCGGGCCCTTGAAGTCGCGGCCGCTGATGAGCTGGCGAGACAGCAGCTCGGCGTTGAACGGGTGCTGGGCGCTGTACACGCTGGCATGGCGCAGCGGGGTGACGTTGCTTGGTGCCGGGCTGGCTGCCTCGCTGATGTGGGTGCGTGCATCACGCAGCGCCTGGACCCGCCATGGCGCAGCCACGGTATCGATATCCAGATCGGCTTCGCCGGCCGGCTGCAGGCGGGTGGCCCCCAGCTCGGCCAGGCGCGTGTCGAGCGTGCGGGCGATGCCACAGAATTGGGCATAGCTGGAGTCGCCCAGACCGAGCACGGCGTACTTCAGTTCCGGCAGCCTGGGCGCGCGCTTGCCGGTGATGAACTCGACCAGGCCGATCGCGTCATCCGGCGGGTCGCCCTCGCCCTGGGTGCTGATCACGATGTACAGCAGGCGTTCGTTGGCCAGCTCGCGGGTCGGGTAGGCGTCGGCGCGGACCAGCTGTACCGGCAGGCCGGCGGCCTCGACCTCGGCCACCAGTTGCTCGGCGGCGCGGCGGGCATTGCCGGTCTGGCTGCCGTAGATCACCGTCAGCCGCGACTGGGCCGGCTGCGGAACCGGTTGGCCGCCGGGGATGACCGCCAGCGACGGCGGTGGATGCCCCTGGGCCAAGCCCGCGGCGAAGCCGGACAACCACCATAGGCTGTTGCCGTCCAGGCCTTCCACCAGACGTGTCAGCAGGACCCTGCGGTCTTCAGGCAAGGGGCTGGGGGGCACGACGGCAGCGGCGGAGGTCATGGGGCTGTCCGGTCCGGGTAGGGACGCTGATGCTAGGCAGCGGCCCGCGCCAGCGGAAAGGACCGGCGGTTATCGGCTCATGCAGTGCGTTTATTTCACGTGTGGCAGGCCCATGACTCAAATTTGCGCTTCTTCAGCTAGCTGAGTGGTGCATGCTGCTAGCCTATCGTCCTGCCATTTTTTGGGCTGCTGCGTCTCGATGAATTTCAACAACGACCTTTCCAACCTGGATCGCCTAGAGGCCGAGAGCATCCACATCCTGCGGGAAGTCGCTGCGGCCTTCGACAACCCGGTGCTGCTGTACTCGGTGGGCAAGGACAGCTCGGTGCTGCTGCATCTGTTGCTGAAGGCGTTCGCGCCCGGGGTGCCGCCGATCCCGCTGCTGCACGTGGATACGCGCTGGAAGTTCCGCGAGATGATCGCCTTCCGCGACCGCCGTGTGGCCGAGACCGGCACCGAGCTGCGGGTGCATATCAATCCCGATGGCATCGCCCAGGACATTGGCCCGGTCAGTCATGGCGCCGGCGTGCATACCGATGTGATGAAGACCCAGGGCCTGAAGCAGGCGCTGGACAAGTGGAAGTTCGATGCCGCCATCGGTGGCGCGCGTCGCGACGAGGAGAAGTCGCGGGCCAAGGAGCGCGTGTTCTCCTTCCGCAATGACCGCCATCGCTGGGACCCGAAGAACCAGCGCCCGGAGCTGTGGAACCTGTACAACGCCCGCATCCATCCCGGCGAGAGCGTGCGGGTGTTCCCACTGTCGAACTGGACCGAGCTGGACATCTGGCTCTACATCTACCGCGAGAAGATTCCGGTGGTGCCGCTGTACCTGGCGGCCGAGCGGCCGGTGGTCGAGCGCGACGGCAGCCTGATCATGGTCGATGACGAGCGTCTGCCGCTGCGGCCCGGCGAAGTGCCGCAGCTGCGCAAGGTGCGCTTCCGCACGCTGGGCTGCTATCCGCTGACCGGCGCGATCGAGTCCGAAGCCGACACGCTGGAGGCGATCATCGCCGAGATGCTGGTGTCCACCACCTCCGAGCGCCAGGGCCGGCTGATCGACCACGACCAGTCCGCCTCGATGGAGAAGAAGAAGCTGGAGGGCTATTTCTGATGAACGCCGCAACCCCGTCTTCACAGATCGCCTCCTATCTGCAGCAGCACGAATCCAAGCCGCTGCTGCGGTTCATCACCTGCGGCAGCGTGGACGATGGCAAGAGCACGCTGATCGGTCGCCTGCTGTACGAGAGCAAGCGCCTGTTCGACGACCAGCTGGCCGCGCTGGAGGCCGACAGCCGCCGCCATGGCACCCAGGGCGAGCGCATCGATTACGCGTTGCTGCTGGACGGGCTGGCCGCCGAGCGCGAGCAGGGCATCACCATCGATGTGGCCTACCGCTATTTCGATACCGACCGCCGCAAGTACATCGTCGCCGACTGCCCCGGGCACGAGCAGTACACCCGCAACATGGCCACCGGCGCCTCGACCGCCGACGTGGCGGTGGTGCTAGTGGATGCGCGCAAGGGGCTGCTGCCGCAGACCCGTCGCCACAGCTACATCATCTCGCTGCTGGGCATCGGCCAGGTGGTGCTGGCGGTGAACAAGATGGACCTGGTCGGCTACGACCAGAGCGTGTTCGAGCAGATCGTCGCCGATTACCGCGCGCTGGCCGCGCAGCTGGGCATCGCCAATGTGCAGGCCATTCCGCTGTCGGCGCTGGAAGGGCAGAACCTGTCCAGCCATTCCAGCCTGATGCTGTGGTACGAAGGTCCGAGCCTGCTGGAACATCTGGATACGGTGCAGATCAGCGGGCACGACGTGACCAGCGGGCTGCGCCTGCCGGTGCAGTGGGTCAACCGCCCCAACCAGGATTTCCGTGGCTTTGCCGGCACCATCGCCGCCGGCCAGGTGCGCGCCGGCGACGAAGTGGTGGTGCTGCCCTCGGCGCGCCGCTCCACCGTCAGGCAGGTGCTGGGCGTCAATGGCGAAGTGGCCGTGGCCACGGCCGGGCAGGCGGTGACGTTGACGCTGAGTGATGAAATCGATGTCAGCCGTGGCGATGTGATCGCCGCCGCCGGTGATCCGCCGGAGGTGGCCGACCAGTTCGCCGCGCATGTGCTGTGGATGGACGATACCGCGCTGCTGCCCGGGCGTCCGTACTGGCTGCAGATCGGCAGCCGCACCGTGGCCGCCAGCATCAGCGAGATCAAACACCGCATCGATGTGAACACGCAGGAGAAAATGGCCGCCAAGCGGCTGGAACTCAACGAGGTCGGCTACTGCAACCTGTCATTGGACGAGTCGGTGGCGTTCGCCCCGTATGCCCACAATCGCGCGCTGGGCGGTTTCATCCTGATCGACCGCCAGACCAATGCCACCGTCGCCGCCGGCACGCTGGATTTCGCGCTGCGCCGCGCCGGCAACGTGCACTGGCAGCATCTGGATGTGGACCCGGCCGCGCGCGCGCGGATCAAGGGCCAGCAGCCGAAGGTGCTGTGGTTCACCGGGCTGTCCGGCGCCGGCAAGTCGACGATTGCCAATCAGGTGGAAAAACGCCTGCATGCGCGCGGCTGCCACACCTTCCTGCTCGATGGCGACAACGTGCGCCATGGCCTGAACCGCGATCTGGGCTTCACCGACGAGGACCGGGTGGAGAACATCCGCCGGGTGGCCGAAGTGGCGCGGCTGATGGCCGATGCCGGGCTGATCGTGCTGGTGAGCTTCATCTCTCCGTTCCGCGCCGAGCGGCAGATGGCCCGCGAGCGCTTTGCCGACGGTGAATTCATCGAGGTGTTTGTCGATGTGCCGCTGGCGGTGGCCGAGGCCCGTGACGTCAAGGGCCTGTACCGCAAGGCCCGCGCCGGACAGATTCCCAACTTCACCGGGATCGATTCACCGTACGAGGCGCCGGAGAACCCCGAGCTGCACCTGTATGCCGATGGCGAGGCGCTGGAGGCGATGGTCGACCAGGTGGTGCGGCTGGCGCTGCGCTGAGCCGCCAGCGTCAGGCCGGCCCGAAGCGGGCCGGATCCGGGCGCCCCCCTCTAACGGCACATCCGGCCGTCACTTCGGCCAGCTAGACTGACCGATCGTGTAGCTGACGGATTTACCTATGTTGGGGCGTTTTGTCGCCACCGTTGCCGGTGGCACTGTCTTGGCGCTGGCCTTGGCCGGTTGCAATCGTGAAGGCGCCCAGGCGCCACGCCAGACCGCTGGTGCTGTGCCGGTGACCACCCAGATCGTGCAGCTGTCGGCCTGGAATGACACCTTGCAGGCGCTGGGCACCACCAAGGCGCGCGAGTCGGTGGTGATCACCGCCAAGGTCAGCGAAATCGTCGACACGGTGCATTTTGAAAGCGGCCAGCAGGTCGCGGCCGGCGCGCCGCTGGTCACCTTGCGCGGCGACGCCCAGCAGGCCGCGCTGGCCTCGG
>NZ_BAZI01000160.1 GCF_001310775.1 Stenotrophomonas pictorum JCM 9942 | reverse complement strand
CAGCGTCAGCGGGGCCGTTGCCAGCGCCGGCTGCTCCGGCTCCGAACAGGCCGACAGGCCCGCCACCATGGCCACCATCAGCCCCACCCATTTCCCTGTCTGTCGCACATTGCACTCCTGTGTCTTGATGGACTGCCGATCATAGGCAATGCAGGACATCGGCGCCCATCGATGCAGATCACAGTTACAGATACCGTCTGCCACCTTCGCGCCGGTTGCGGCGCGGTGGCCGCGCCAGCAATCGCCGCCACACAAAAAAAAGGGCCAGGCATCAGCCTGGCCCTGGTACCGGCCCGCGCAGGCGCGCGGCGGTCAGAAACGGTAGACCAGGCCCAGACCCAGCACCGGGTACACGCTCAGATCGATCTTGTCTTCCAGCTCGCGGCGCTCCTGCTCCAGATCGGCCTTGAACTGCGGATCGGCGGCCAGCCCGGTGGCGGCCAGGCTGACACTGGTCTTGGCCGAGATCACGCCCAGGTCGGCGTAGAAGCCAGGCCTTCACCGCGCGAACGGTAGCCCACGCCCACATACGGCGCCACGCTGTCCTTGATTTCCACGCGGCCACGCAGCTGGCCCACATCGGCGGCGGTGTACTGCACGCCGTTGAACTCGTAGACCCCGCCGGCACGCGGGGTACCGGTGACAGCCGCGCGGATATCACCGACCACCAGACCGGCCGAGACGTGGAAGCCGCCCGACAGCGGATGCCAGTTGAGCTTGACGGTGGCGTTGTTGAATTTCAGATCACCCTGGTAGCGGACGTCATCGGTGTTCTCGTCGCCGTCGATGGTGAAGGCGTTGTAGCCCACGGTGGCGGAGAAGCGCTCGGTGAACTGCGAATTCAGGTCCACGCCATAGCCCAGCGTGGACACGCCGGCACCGACGCTCACGTCGTCAAAGGCGGCCGCGGCGGCGGCGGGGACAACCAGGCTGGCAGAGAACGCAACGGCCAGGGCGAGGACAGTGGGTTTGAACATGAATATGAAATCCGGAAAGAAAGAGATCGGCCATAAGGCGCTGCCGGTAACGGCAGCGAGCGGGAAACCTTTAATAGTGGTCTGCTCCCGTTCCCGCCCTGCCTGAAACCACAGCGACCCGCCTCAGAATCCTCCCCACCGGACAAGCCGGAGCACCACCGAACCGGCCTAAAGCCGTGACCGGGTAGCCACTATTTGCAAAACGACGGAAGAGCGTTCGCGCAGCAGCCGTGCACGTGTCGCAACGCTCTTCTAAAAGCCCGGTGGCGGATCAAAGCCATCCGCCTGCGTAGCAGATGGAAACCTTGGACCTTGAACCATCACCCAAACAGAAGAGCCATTGAAAAAATCGACGCTGCCCCGGGTTATACGGCCCCTGTCTTACCCATGAAAAATGGCTGCCGTGTGGCAGCCATTTCCATGGACCCGACAGGGATGGGAATTCAATCCCTCGCTTATTCCCCGTGCATCAATCAACGCAGATTGATGTGCGCCTGGTTGTCGGCGTAGTCCTTCTTCGGGTCCACACCCAGCATCATCTTGATCCCGGCCAGAAGGTTGTTCTCGTTCTTCCAGACCTCGGCATCAGCGGGATCAAAGCGCAGCAGTACCAGCGTGGGATCATCCTTGCCCTCGAACCACGCGGCAATAAACGGGTTCCACAGGCGCTCGATCATGGCCGGATCGTTGTGCACGCTCAACGTGCCATTGATGGTCGCAAACAGTTCATGCCCCTTGGCCACCACGAGCACCTGCGCCGCCGTCCCCGTCCGGGCCAGGTCCGCCAGCGTATTGGGCCGGCCGGCGAAGAACCATACCGGGCCATGCTCTCCCTCCACCAGGGCGGTCATCGGCCTGGGCGCGCCGTGGTGACTGCCCGGCACACCCAGCAGCACGGTACGGTCGGAGGCCAGGGTTTTCCAGAGTTTTTCCTGAAGCTCTTCGGGTGTGGTCATCCACGTTTCTCCACTTGAGGGAAACCCGATCCTCGCCGACCGCCCATATGCAGACAGTGATGACAGACGCCGCCATTGATGACATCACCGCAACCTGCGCACTTTCGCGATCCGCGCAGCCCAGGGAACCGGTGCCGCTTCATCACATCGACATGCATCCAGCGGAAGCGGTTTGATTCGGACCTGCGGCGCTCATCCTTCGGGCCGGCGTCGCCGCTCATCGCCACGCCCGGCGGATGACTTCTGCCGCGTCAGCCGATCCTCAACGGCCGAAGGGCCGGTTAAATGCACCCCGCCGCGGAGCAGGCGAAAGCCTTTGTCCTCGAGCCATCGCCAAAACCAGCGGGCCAGCGCGAATAATTGACTCTGACAGCGGGGTTTTCTTCCGATTTCCGTGGGCACGCCCGGCCTCTACAATCAGCCCAGCACTTCTCCGGATGCAAACCAGATGGGCATGTTCTCGTGGACCGAAAAGTCCCCCGCCGCGCTGCAGAACGGCGGCGTCATCGGACCCGACGAGCGCCTGCCCTGGGCGCAAACGGGCTGATGGGCATCCAGCACGTGATAGCCATGTTCGGCTCGACGGTGCTCGCGCCCATCCTGATGGGGTTTGACCCCAATCTGGCCGTGCTGATGAGTGGTGTCGGCACCCTGATTTTCTTCCTCATCACCGGCGGCAAGGTCCCCAGCTACTTGGGCTCGTCGTTCGCCTTCATCGGCGTGGTGAACGTGGCCACCGGCTATGTGGCCAGCCAGGGGGCCAACGCCAATATCGGGCTGGCATTGGGCGGCATCATGGCCTGTGGCCTGGTCTACATCGCCACTGGCGTGCTGGTCCACGCGGTGGGCACGCGATGGATCGAACGCTTCATGCCGCCGGTCGTCACTGGCGCGGTGGTGGCCGTGATCGGCCTGAACCTGGCCTCGATTCCCATCAAGACCATGGCCGCCAACAACTTCGATGCGTGGATGCAGGCGGTGACCTTCCTGTCGGTCGCGCTGGTGGCGGTGTTCACCCGCGGCATGCTGCAGCGCCTGCTGATCCTGATCGGCTTGATCGTGGCCAGCGGCATCTATGCCGGTCTGACCAATGGCCTGGGCATGGGCAAACCCGTCGATGTCAGCGGCATCGCCGCCGCCCCGTGGTTTGACCTGCCGTCCCTGCATACGCCGGTTTTCAGCACCCGCGCCATGCTGCTGATCGTGCCGGTGGTGATCATCCTGGTGGCCGAGAACCTGGGCCATATCAAGGCGGTGACCGCCATGACCGGCAGGAACCTGGACCAGTACATGGGCCGCGCCTTCATCGGTGACGGCGTGGCGACCCTGGTTTCCGCTGCCGGCGGCGGCACGGGCGTGACCACCTACGCCGAGAACATCGGCGTGATGGCCGCCACCCGCATCTACTCCACCGCGGTGTTCCTGGTCGCGGCGCTGATCGCCATCGCGCTGGGCTTCTCGCCGAAGTTCGGCGCCCTGATCCAGGCCATCCCGCTGCCGGTGATGGGCGGGGTGTCGATCGTGGTGTTCGGTCTGATCGCCATCGCCGGCGCCAAGATCTGGGTCGACAACAAGGTGGATTTTTCCGACACCAAGAACCTGATCGTGGCGGCCATCACCCTGATCCTCGGCACCGGCGAGTTCACCTTGAAATTCGGCGAGTTCGCGCTCGGCGGCATCGGCTGCGCCACCTTTGGCGCGATAGGGCTTTATGCCTTGCTTGGTCGCGCCAAGGCCCAGTAAAGCGACACCTGTCTAAGACGGCCAGAACGGAAACCCAGGGCCAAAGCCAATAATCGACTCTGACCCCCTGTTTTTAGTAGCCCGGGTAAGGCCAGCGGCCGCACCCGGGAAAGCCGTCACGTTGCGTTGGAGGAAAGCCCCGGGTGCGCATCGCTTACCCGGGCTACGCGTGCTCACCGACGTGCACCGGTGATGCGATCGTGCCCATGCCCCAATCCGCTGACAACTCGCCATCACGCACGTAACGGTGGAACGAGGAGTACGGCCAATCAACCACGCGCGTGACCAGCCCATGCTTTACCGGATTGAAATGCACATAGTCCACGTGTGCACGCAGGTCATCGTCATCGCGGATCGTGTGCTCCCAGAAGCGCGACTGCCACGGTGACGGCCCCCCGTTCCGCAAACGCCGGGTGAACCCCTTCTTGATCTCCTGCCAGAGCCGCGAATAGTCCGCGTCGGTGTCGGGCATACGGATAACGGCGTGCAAGTGGTCGGGAAGCACAACAGCAGCCACAACCGTGTGTGGAATGCTCGAACGTGCCTTCTGCCAGGATGCCCGCAGAAGATCGACATGCCGTACCAATGCGTCGTCGCGCCGATCGCGGAGAGTCACCGTAAAGAAATAGGCACCGCCCGCAACCCGGTTCCGCCGGTATCGCACCATCCCGAGCCACTCCGCGCCCCATCACGCGACCAACGGTAGCCCGGGTAAGGCCCGGGCCGCACCCGGAAAAGCCGCGCGTTGCCATCAGGGAACACCCCGGGTGCGCGTCGTTTACCCGGGCTGGGCGCTGGTCAAAGGGGCCCGTACGTGCGGCGTGTGGAAACCTTTGTTCTCGCCTCTGATCTTGAAAAGCCAAGGCAGAAAAGCTTTCGTGCACCTGCGGTGCGCGAGTCACTTTGACCAGCCATTCGGCTGTTGAAGGGCCTTTCTTTGTCTGTGCAAAGAAAAGTAACCAAAAGAGGCGCTTTTCCAACAGCCGAATGGCTGGTCAAGCACACCCGGGACGCATGCCCGCGCGATGCGCGGGTCCGCCAATGCCCGGCGCATTTTTCGACGGCACATCCATGTACCGGCGAAAAACGACGCGCTCCTGCGCGTCGCCCTTCGGGTATTCGCGCCCGTCATTGGCCATGCTCTACGGGATTGAACGTCAACCGCAAAAGCACAAACTGAAAAGCAAACGGCGGAGAGCGGCCCAGACTCACATCCCGCTGGCATCCATACAGCGACGTAGCCCGGGTAAGGCCCCCGGCCGCACCCGGGGGCGTCCCAATGTATGCATCGAGGGAAATTCCCGGGTGCGCTTTGCTTACCCGGGCTACGCGCTGTTGCTTTTGCTGTTGCTGTTGCTGTTGCTGTTGCTGTTGCTGTTGCTGTTGCTTTCAGCATTTGATCCACCCGAGCCGTCAAAGCGTGCCGAGCATCGCAGCGGATCGGGGAGAAAAGACGCGGGTGTCTGAGCGCAGCGAGTTCCGCGCCGCCCCGATCCGCGAGGAGCGCAGGGAACCGATGCAGCTCCATCGCATCGGCATGCGTCCGGCGGAAGCGGTTTGGTTCCTTTTTGCCAAGACAAAAGGAACCCGCACGCGCAGCGTGTGGAAGCCTTTGACCTTGACCCATCTCCATAACAAAAAGGCCAAAGCGAATAATCCACTCTGGATTGGCCCGGGTTCGGTGGACACCCCAAAATGGGGTCAACCAGCGGAGGTGATCCATGGCGACGCAGCGTTTCAGCGCACAGTTCAAACGTGAAGCAGTGAGGCTATTGGAGACGTCGGACAAACCCATCACCCAGCTCGCTTTGGAGCTGGGAGTGCCACGGAATCGACTGTACAAATGGCGCGACACCTTGCGTACCCAAGGAGCCGATGCCTTTCCGGGCTCTGGGCGCCGCTCACTGGAGGGTAATCCCCCCGCTTTTAGCGGTCGCCAGAAGTGGAGTTACGCGGCCATCGCAAGCTTCATGGCTGGCGTGATGCCGCCGAGCGCCATGTTGGGGCGCTCGTGGTTGTACGTCCAGAGCCAGCGCGTAGCCTTGTCCTGCACTTGCTCGATGGTGTCGAACAGGGTTCGGGCCAGCCAGGCGTAGCGGACGGTACGGTTGTAGCGTTCGACGTAGGCGTTCTGCTGCGGCTTGCCCGGCTGGATGTGCTCGATCCGGATGCCGTGTCGCTCCGCCCAAGCCAGGAGCGCACCACTGATGTACTCGGGGCCGTTGTCGCAGCGGATCACGGCCGGCTTGCCACGCCACTCGATAATCTGCTCCAGCGACCGGATCACGCGTGCCGAAGGGAGCGACAGGTCAACCTCGATGCCCAGCCCCTCGCGGTTGAAGTCATCAAGCACGTTGAACAACCGGAAGCTGCGACCATCGGCCAACTGGTCGTGCATGAAGTCCATCGACCAGACCTGGTTGATCGCCTCCGGCACCGCCAGCGACTCGGGCCTCTGGCGCACCAGCCGCTTCTTCGGCTTGATCCTCAGGTTCAACTCCAGCTCGCGGTAGATCCGATAGATCCGCTTGTGGTTCCAGCCAAAGCCCTGCACGTTGCGCAGGTACAGGTAGCACAGACCAAAGCCCCAGTCGCGATGGGCCGCGGTCAACCGGACCAGCCAATCGGCGATCCGGGCGTTCTCCTCGCTGGCCTTGGCCCGGTAGCGGAAGCAGGTCTGGCTCACAGCGAAGGTCTGGCAGGCGTGCCGGATGCTCGTGCGCCCGTCTGCGACAGCTGATTGGGCCATC
>NZ_BAZI01000159.1 GCF_001310775.1 Stenotrophomonas pictorum JCM 9942 | reverse complement strand
GCCTGCGCATCCACCGCCGCCGCATGCGCGCGATCCACCGCCGCCTCCCACGCCGCGCGTTTGCCGCCCCACAGATCCACGCCATAGCTGAAATTGGCCACGGCCTGCACGCTGCCCATGTAATGGCCACCCAGCTCATTGCCCACCATCGACTCGGGCAGGGTGATGCCGGTGTAGCCCGGCGACAGCGACAGGCTCGGCTTGCGTTCGGCGCTGGTGCTGGCGCTCTGCGCCTGCGCCTGCCGCAGGCGGGCATCGGCCACCTCCAGCGTCGGACTGTTGCGCAGGCCTTCGGCAATGAGCGCATCCAGCTGGGGATCACCCAGTGCCCGCCACCAGTCCGCGGCCGGGAACCCCGGGGAGCTCAGGTCGTGGCCGGCCAGCGTCCTGCCGGCTTGCAGGCTGTCGGCATCCAGCAGCCGCCCTTGCGGACTGAGCCCGCCACTGCTGGCACAGGCGGCCAGCACCAGCGTCAAGCCGGTCAACAACGCCGGCCGGGCACAGCGGTGCAGGCCATGGGAGAAAAGTCGGGATGTGTTCATGGCAGGCAGAGGGAGTCGCGTACGCGGATCAACAGGGAAAGCAGCTGGGCGCGTTCGGCCGCATCCAGATCGCGCATGGCCACATCGATGGTCTGATCGCCACGCCGCTTGAGCCGCTGCCACAGCGCATGGCCTTCGTCAGTCATGACGATCTGCAGCGCACGGCGGTCCAGGGCATGGGGCTCGCGACGCACGCAGCCCAGCGCTTCAAGCCGGTCCAGCAGCCGGGTCACCGCACTGGGCACCTGGTCGATCGCATTGGCCAGTTCCACCGCGGTGCACGGCGCCATCACCGAGAGCTTTTTCAGCCCCAGGTAATGGGTGAAGCCGATACCGAGGTTCTCTTCGGCCATCGACGCATCCAGCCGGCGCACAAGCTCGTCAAAGACCTGCCGCAGCAACAATCCGAAGCTGGGCGGTTGGGAGGTGTCATCGTTCATGCCGGCAATTTTATTCCATATGGAATTATTCTGTCTAGAACATTTCCATCGAGAACCGGATGAGACACCACCACGGCGGCCCCGCCGCGGCACGGGCGTGACAACCGGCTTGGCATCCCGGCCGTCATCCGGATAATCGACCGATCAGGAAACCGGCGGTCCCGCCGCGCTTCTCACAACAGGTAGCTCCCACCCGCAATGACCGATCTTGCCCGCACCGTTTTCCACGGCTACGAACAGCAGCCGCTGCGCGAATATGCCGAACGCGCCTATCTCGACTATTCCATGTACGTGGTGCTGGACCGCGCCCTGCCGTTCATCGGCGACGGCCTCAAGCCGGTGCAGCGGCGCATCATCTATTCGATGAGCGAACTGGGGCTCAACGCCTCGGCCAAGCCGAAGAAATCCGCGCGCACCGTGGGCGATGTGATCGGCAAATACCACCCGCATGGCGACAGCGCGTGCTACGAGGCGCTGGTGCTGATGGCGCAGCCGTTCTCCTACCGTTATCCGCTGATCGAGGGCCAGGGCAACTTCGGCTCCACCGACGATCCCAAGTCGTTCGCGGCCATGCGCTACACCGAATCCAAGCTGACCCCGATCGCCGAAGTGCTGCTTGGCGAACTGGCCCAGGGCACCACCGACTGGACGCCCAATTTCGACGGCACCCTGGAAGAGCCCTCGTGGATGCCGGCACGCCTTCCGCACCTGCTGCTCAACGGCACCACCGGTATCGCCGTGGGCATGGCCACCGACGTGCCGCCGCACAATCTCAACGAGATCGTCAGTGCGGTGATCCGCCTGATCGATGATCCCAACGCCACCGTCGTCGACCTGTGCGAACACGTGCGCGGCCCGGACTACCCGACCACCGCCGAGATCATCACCCCGGCGGCGGATCTGCGGAACCTCTATGAAACCGGCAACGGCAGCGTGCGCGCCCGCGCCACCTTCCTCAAGGAAGGCAGCAACATCGTCGTCACC
Organism: Stenotrophomonas pictorum JCM 9942; assembly: GCF_001310775.1. GTDB lineage: Bacteria > Pseudomonadota > Gammaproteobacteria > Xanthomonadales > Xanthomonadaceae > Stenotrophomonas > Stenotrophomonas pictorum. Next base: position 4,503 of record NZ_BAZI01000159.1, on the reverse strand, counting down.
GCGCTGCCACACCAGGTCTCGCCGTCCAAGGTGATCGAGCAGATCGCCGCGCAGATGCGGGCCAAGAAGCTGCCGTGGCTGGAGGACATCCGCGACGAATCCGACCACGCCAACCCGGTACGGGTGGTGCTGATCCCGCGCTCCAACCGCGTCGATGCCGAACAGCTGATGGGCCACCTGTTCGCCACGACCGACCTGGAACGCAGCTACCGCGTCAACCTCAACGTGATCGGCCTGGACGGGCGGCCGCAGGTCAAGAACCTGAAGATGCTGCTGTCCGAATGGCTGCGGTTCCGCTATGACACGGTCACCCGTCGCCTCAACCATCGCCTGCAGAAGGTCGAGCGCCGCCTGCACCTGTTGGAAGGCCTGCTGGTGGCGTTCCTCAACCTGGATGAGGTGATCCACATCATCCGCACCGAGGATGAGGCCAAGGCCGCGCTGATCGCCCGCTTCGCGCTGAGCGAGGACCAGGCCGACTACATCCTGGAGACCAAGCTCAAGCAGCTGGCACGCCTGGAAGAAATGAAGATCCGCGGCGAGCAGGACGAGCTGGCCAAGGAGCGCGATTACATCCAGTCGATCCTGGAAAGCACCGCCAAGCTGCGCAAGCTGGTCAAGGACGAGCTGATTGCCGACGCCAAGAAGTTCGGCGACGAACGCCGCTCGCCGCTGGTGCAGCGGGGCGCCGCCCAGGCCATCGACGAGACCGAACTGGTCGCCAGCGAGCCGATGACCGTGGTGCTGTCGGAAAAGGGCTGGGTACGCGCAGCCAAGGGCCACGACATCGACGGCAGCAGCCTGTCCTACCGCGAAGGCGACGGCCTGCTGGGCATCGTCCGCAGCCGCAGCACGCAGCAGGTGGCCTTCATCGACAGCGAGGGCCGGGCCTACTCCACGCCGGTACACACCCTGCCCTCGGCGCGCGGCAACGGCGAGCCGCTGACCGGCCGCTTCTCGCCGGCACCGGGCAGCGCGTTCGTGACCCTGGCCAGCGGCGAGAACAACACCCGCTTCGTGCTGGCCTCCACCCACGGCTACGGCTTCGTCACCCGTTTCGAGAATCTCACCGGCCGCAACAAGGCCGGCAAGGCGATGCTCAACCTGTCCACCGGCTCCAGCGTGTTGCAGCCGGCGGTGGTCGCCAATCCGGAAACCGACCGCATTGTTGCCGTCACCAGCGCCGGCAACATGCTGGCCATTCCGGCCAGCGACCTGCCCGAACTGGACAAGGGCAAGGGCAACAAGATCATCGAGATCCCCAAGGCCAAGCTCTCCACCGAACGGGTGGTCGCGGTGGTCGCAGTGGGACCGGGCAACACCCTGCAGGTCCGCAGCGGCCAGCGCACCATGAGCCTCTCCTTCAAGGAGTTGGAGACCTATATGGGCACGCGGGCCACGCGTGGGCATCTGTTGCCCAGGGGCTGGCAGAAGGTCGAAGGGCTGGATGTCCAGTAATTCACTTTGCTGGCGCGCGGCATGCCACACCATGCTGCGCGCCGACTGAAACAGCGACGGCAAACCTGTCCTCAAGGAAGCACCCATGACATCGGCTGAAGACACACCCCCACAGACGATCTGTCCGGAATGTCAGGGCGACAATCTCTACGCCCATGGCGGCATCAACGCCCGTGGCGGCTACGGCCCTGACCTGTTGCCCGGTACCAGTGGCGTCTTCAGCAGCGCCAAGATGCAGACCATCGTCTGTCGCGACTGCGGCCTGATTCGTTTCTATGCGACCCGCGAAACGCTCGCCCGGATCACGCCAGACAATGGCTGGCGGAAAACCCGCTGAAGAGGAGCGACTCCATGCAACCGGATTTCTGGCTGCAGCGCTGGCACAACGGCCAGATCGGTTTCCATCGCACGGATGTCATGCCGCTGCTGACGCGGCACTGGCCCGCACTGGAGCTGCCGCCCGGCAGCCGCGTACTGGTGCCACTGTGCGGCAAGAGCCTGGACATGCACTGGCTGGCCGCCCAGGGACATCGCGTGCTGGGCGTCGAGCTGTCGTCGCTGGCGGTAGAGCAGTTCTTCGCCGAAGCGGGCCTGACGCCGGCGCGCCATCAAAGCAAGTACGGTGAACACTATCGCGCCGGGCCGATCGAGATTATCTGCGGCGACGCCTTCGCGCTGGACAGCACACTGCTGGCCGATATCGCTGGCGTCTACGACCGCGCCGCGCTGATCGCGCTGCCGCCGGAGCTGCGCCGCCACTATCGCGACACGCTGTACGCGCACTTGCCCGACGGCTGCCGCGGGCTGCTGATCACGCTGGAGTATCCCCAGGAGCAGAAACAGGGCCCGCCGTTCAGCGTGCCGCAGTCTGAAGTGGAGCAGCTGTTCAGCGCGCCATGGCAGACCGCGCTGCTGGAACGGCAGGACATCCTTGAGCAGCAACCCGGCTTCCGGGACCAGGGCGTCGCCGTCCTCTCCACCGCGGCATACCGGCTGCAGTACCGTTGAAACACGCAGGGCGGCCTGCGCCGCCCTGTTTCATCAAAACCCGGCCGGCCTCAATGGGCCGGAGCGTCCTTGGCGTCCATCTTGCTGGTCTGGTACAGCTCCAGGCCGATGCGCTTGATCAGACCCAGCTGCTGCTCCAGCCACCAGGCGTGGTCTTCTTCGGTGTCGCGCAGCTGTGCGATCAGGATGTCGCGGCTGACGTAGTCGCCGTGGGTTTCGCACAGTTTTACGCCTGCAGCGAGGTTGGCGCGCACCTGGTATTCGACCTGCAGGTCCTTCTCCAGCATTTCCATCACGGTCACGCCCGGCTCGAAGCCGTGCGGACGCATGTCCGGATCGCCACCGAGGAACAGGATGCGGCGCAGCAGCGCGTCGGCGTGTTCGGTTTCCTCTTGCATCTCGTGACCGATACGCTCGTACAGCGCCATCAGGCCTGATCCTCGTAACGGCGGGAATGGATGAAATACTGGTCACGCGCCGCCAGTTCGCCGCGCAGCAGCTCTTTCAGGCATTCGATGACGTCGGGGTTGCCCTTCATGGGGTGCTCCTGATGGTTCGCAATGGGCATAGCCTGCCCCATCTGGCGCGGCGATGATCTAATCGGAATCACTTTCAGTTGCGCTTCGCCCCACGCCGGCTGCACAAGCTGTCTACAATCGCGGCAGAACCGCTACCGGGGATAGGCCTGTGCTGCGTTGGCTGCTGCGTTCGCTGGGGATGCTGTTGGGCTTGCTGGTGCTGTTGCTGCTGATTCTCTGGCTGCTGTTGCGCGGCAGCCTGCCAACGCTGGATGGCCAGCGGGCCTTGCCCGGCCTGAGCGCTGCGGTCAGCGTCGAGCGCGATGCGCTGGGCGTGGTGACGATCAATGCGGCCAATGAGGTCGATATGGCCCGTGCGCTCGGTTATGTGCATGCACAGGAGCGCTTCTTCGAGATGGACCTGATGCGGCGCTCGGCCGCAGGCGAGCTGGCCGAGCTGTTCGGCACCGACGCCCTGCCGCTGGACCGCAAGATGCGCGTGCATCGCCTGCGCGCCCGCACCCATGACAACCTCGCCGTCGCGCTGGACGGAAAACGTGCCGTGCTTGAAGCCTATCGCGACGGCGTCAACGCCGGGCTGGCTGCGTTGCCGTTGCGGCCATGGCCCTATCTGCTGCTGCGCCAACCACCACGTCCCTGGCAACTGGAAGATTCGGTACTGGCCGGGCTGGCGATGTATGCCGACCTGCAGGACCCGGCCAACACCCGCGAACTGGCGCTGGCGCGCCTCAAGAAGGTGGTGCCGCCGGCCCTGTATACGCTGCTCACGCACGATGGCAGCAGCTGGGACGCCCCGCTGTTCGGCGCCGCCCGGGGGGACGCGCTGTTGCCGGATGCGGCAACCCTGGACCTGCGCCGTCCAGCCAGCATCGTGCCGCCTGCGCCGGTCGCGGCGGCGTCCGAGGTCCTGGGCAGCAACAACTTCGCCGTGTCCGGCGCCCTGACCGCCGACGGTCGCGCCATCCTCGCCGACGACATGCACCTGGGCCTGCGGGCACCCAACATCTGGTTCCGCGCACGCCTGCGTTACGCCGATCCGACCGCGCCAGACCGCAAGGTCGATGTCACCGGCTTCACCCTGCCCGGCCTGCCGGCGGTGATCGTCGGCAGCAATACCCGCATTGCGTGGGGCTTCACCAACAGCTATGTCGACACCGCCGACTACACCGCCGTGTCCGCCAATGCACCGCTGCGCATCCATGACGAGGCCATTGCTGTCGCAGGCGCCAAAACCGAAGTACTGCGGGTGCGCGAGAGCGATTGGGGACCGATCCTGTATGAGGAACCGGATGGACACCTTCTGGCCCTGCGCTGGGTCGGTCATCAGCCCGGCGCGGTCCGGCTGGCATTCGCCGACATGGCCAAAGCCGCGGATCTGGACGCCGCGTTCGCAACCGCCAATCGCTCCGGCATTCCGGCACAGAATCTGCTGGTCGCCGACCGCAGCGGCCGTATCGCCTGGCGCCTGATCGGTGCACGCCCCGCGCGTGATCCGGCC
>NZ_BAZI01000158.1 GCF_001310775.1 Stenotrophomonas pictorum JCM 9942 | reverse complement strand
AGGCGGGCACGGGCACGCACGGCGCGGTCATCGGTGGCCAGGTTGGCCGGCAGCGCGTCGAGCAGTTGCCCGGCTTCGGGGGTGGCACCGGTCTTGAGCAGGGCCAGCGCCAGCTCCAGCTTCAGCTCGTCCTTGTCCGGTTCGGCGGCGATGGAGTCGCGCAGGGCGGCGATCTGGGCCTGCGGGTCCAGCGGCAGCGGAGCGGCCTCTTCGGCGGCGTCCGGGGCGTCCAGTGGGGTGACGCCATGCTGGGTCAGGAATTCGCGCAGCTGGCCTTCGGGCATCGCGCCCGGGAAGCCATCGACGATCTGGCCGTCCCTGATCAGGAACACGGTCGGTACCGAGCGGATCTGGAAGGCCGCGGCGACCTGCTGCTCCTTGTCCACATCGACCTTGGCCAGCTCGAAGGCCCCGTTGTATTCCCCGGCCAGCTTTTCCAGCATCGGCCCCAGGGTCTTGCACGGACCGCACCACGTCGCCCAGAAATCCACCAGCACCGGGGTCTGCATCGATTTCTGCAGGACGTCGGCTTCGAAGGTGGCGGTGGTGGCGTCGAAAACGTGGGGAAGTTCGCTCATGGCTGGATTCATCGCTGGCGGGAGCTTCCTTTATGGCGACGACCGGGCGCTATCTCAACCTCGGCGGCGACGGATTGCTGCCCCGGGGCGCCCGGGTGACCCCGTCGTATCGGTCCGGCCCGCCAGCACAGTTTCAATAAGTATGTTCCAGGATGCGGCCCCGGCCGCCGGGAAGTGGCCCGGCTGATCGCAGCGCCGGATGGAGCCGGTGCCAAGCCCGGGCGCAGCCTGCACAATGTAGGCCGTAGCCGGGCGCCTGTTCCGGCCAGCGTGGCAAGGTGCGTGGTGGCGTCAGTGTGGAAGCGAATGCAAATCGGGGCCGGTCCGCTGGCAGTGGTCATCGGCGTGGCCAGCGTCATCGGATTTGGCGCGCAGCTGGACGGGTATGACCAGCTGCGCCATCCAGTGTCGTTGCTGGGGGCACGCGGGGTGGCGGGAGGCGCCGCGTTCAGTGTGCTCGGGTTCGTGGTTCCGGGCCTGCTGGCCGCAGTGGTGGCGCTGGCGCTGATCCTGAGGATGCCAGCCTCGACACCGCGGATCCTGCGGGTCGGCGGCCAGATGCTGTTGCTGGCGACGGTGGCCTTCACGGCGATGGGATTGCTGCCGCTGGACGTGGACGACATCGAGAGCCGGGCCAGCCAGTACCACGCCAGTGCCTGGCTGCTGTGGCTGGTGGCGTTCAGTGCCGGTGCCGTTGCACTGCGGCTGGGGGCGGGCAGGGACAGTGCCTGGCGGCCACTGGCGGTGCTGACGCTGGGCTGTGTGGTGTGGAGCCTGTGCAGCGCGTTCGTGTTCCAGAGCGTCATGCCGGTGGCCATGGCCCAGCGGCTGGCGTTTCTTGGCTGGCTGGTCTGGCTGCTGGCGGCGGTGCGACTGGCTCCGGCGCGCGGCTGAGCGGGAAACGACGCGGATGGACCGGTTGCGGTGACGCGCAGCGGTTGGGGGGAGGGCTGAAACCGTCGCCATATCAATGATCTGCGGTGAGCAGGGGGATTTGGCCGGGGGGCGGTTTGGAGTGCCATGATGCACTGCGGTACCCTGTCACGCTTTGCCGTTGCCCAGCGTTGCCATGTCCAGCGTCGAACCCAATATCTACGATCCCCAGCAGGTTGAAACCGCCGCCCAGAAATTCTGGGAGGCCGAGAAAGCATTCGAGGTGAACGAAACCTCGGACAAGCCCAAGTACTACTGCCTGTCGATGCTGCCGTATCCGTCCGGTGCGCTGCACATGGGCCACGTGCGCAACTACACCATTGGCGATGTCATCAGCCGCTACAAGCGCATGACCGGCCACAACGTGCTGCAGCCGATGGGCTGGGACGCGTTCGGCCTGCCGGCCGAGAACGCGGCGATCAAGAACAAGACCGCGCCGGCCAAGTGGACCTACAAGAACATCGACCACATGCGCAGCCAGCTCAAATCGCTGGGCTATGCGATCGACTGGTCGCGCGAGTTCGCCACCTGCACGCCGGAGTACTACGTCCACGAGCAGCGCATGTTCACCCGCCTGATGCGCAAGGGCCTGGCCTACCGCCGCAACTCGGTGGTGAACTGGGATCCGGTGGACAACACCGTGCTGGCCAACGAGCAGGTCATCGACGGCCGCGGCTGGCGTTCCGGCGCGCTGGTGGAAAAGCGCGAGATCCCGCAGTGGTTCCTGCGCATCACCGATTACGCCCAGGAACTGCTGGACGGCCTGGATGAACTGCCGGGCTGGCCGGAGTCGGTCAAGACCATGCAGCGCAACTGGATCGGCCGTTCCGAAGGCCTGGAAATCCAGTTCGACGTGCGCGATGTCGACGGCAGCGCGCTGGACCCGTTGCGCGTGTTCACCACCCGTCCGGACACGGTGATGGGCGTGAGCTTCGTCTCCATTGCCGGCGAGCATCCGCTGGCCATGCATGCGGCCAAGAGCAACCCGAAGCTGGCCGCCCTGCTGGCCGAGCTGAAACAGGGCGGTGTCTCCGAGGCCGAGCTGGAAACCCAGGAAAAACGCGGCATGGACACCGGCCTGAAGGCCATCCATCCGGTCAGCGGCGAGCAGGTGCCGGTGTGGGTCGCCAACTTCGTACTGATGGGCTACGGCACCGGCGCGGTGATGGCGGTGCCGGGCCACGACCAGCGCGATTTCGAATTCGCAAGCAAGTACAACCTGCCCAAGAAGCAGGTCATTGCGCTGAAGTCGCCCAGGAACGGCGACGAGCGCACCTACGATGCGGACCGTTGGCAGGACTGGTACGGCGACAAGAGCCGCGAGACCGAGCTGGTCAATTCGGCCGAGTTCGACGGCCTGGACTTCCAGGGCGCGTTCGAAGCGCTGGCCGAGCGTTTCGAGCGCAAGGGCCAGGGTCAGCGCCGGGTGAACTACCGTCTGCGCGACTGGGGCGTGAGCCGCCAGCGCTACTGGGGCTGCCCGATCCCGGTGATCTACTGCGACAAGTGCGGCGCGGTGCCGGTGCCGGAAGACCAGCTGCCGGTGGTGCTGCCGGAGGACGTGACCCTGCTGGGCACCGGTTCGCCGATCAAGGCCGATCCGGAGTGGCGTAAGACCAGCTGTCCGGAGTGCGGCGGCGCGGCCGAGCGCGAGACCGACACCTTCGACACCTTCATGGAGTCCAGCTGGTACTACGCCCGTTACACCTCGCCCGGTGCCCGGGACGCGGTGGACAAGCGCGGCAACTACTGGCTGCCCGTGGACCAGTACATCGGCGGCATCGAGCACGCGATCCTGCACCTGATGTACTTCCGTTTCTTCCACAAACTGCTGCGCGACGCACGCATGGTGGACAGCAACGAGCCGGCGCAGAACCTGCTGTGCCAGGGCATGGTGATCGCCGATACCTATTACCGGCCGAATCCGGACGGTTCCAAGGACTGGATCAACCCGGCCGACGTCCACGTCGAGCGGGACGAGCGCGGCCGCATCACCGGCGCCACGCTGATCGCCGACGGCCAGCCGGTGGTGGTCGGCGGCTCGGAGAAGATGTCCAAGTCCAAGAACAACGGCGTCGATCCGCAGGCGATGGTGGGCAAGTACGGTGCCGATACGGTGCGTCTGTTCTCGATGTTCGCCGCGCCGCCGGAGCAGTCGCTGGAATGGAACGAGGCCGGTGTCGATGGAATGGCGCGTTTCCTGCGCCGGCTGTGGGCGCAGGTGCACAAGCACGTGGCCGATGGCGCCGCACCGGCGCTGGACGTGGCTGCGCTCACCGCCGAGCAGAAGGCGGTGCGCCGCAAGACCCACGAGACGATCGGCAAGGTCGGTGACGACTACGGTCGCCGCCACGCCTTCAACACCGCCATCGCCGCGGTGATGGAGCTGCTCAACTCGCTGTCCAAGTTCAACGACGACAGCGCACAGGCCCGCGCGGTACGCCAGGAAGCGCTGCAGGCGACGGTGCTGATGCTCAATCCGATCACCCCGCATGCCTGCCATGCGATGTGGCAGCTGCTGGGCCATGCCGAAACGCTGCTGGAAGACCAGCCGTTCCCGCAGGTCGATCCGGCCGCGCTGGTCAAGGATGCGCTGACGCTGGCGGTGCAGGTCAACGGCAAGTTGCGCGGCACCATCGAGGTGGCGGCCGACGCGGCGCGCGACCAGATTGAAGCCGCTGCCCTGGCCGAACCGAACGCGGCCAAGTTCCTGGAAGGAATGACGATCCGCAAGGTCATCATCGTGCCGGGCAAGATCGTCAACATCGTTGCCGGTTAAACCCAGCGGATCTCAAGTGCTGTTCACGCGGCATCAGGCAGGCTCCCTGCCTGTTGCCGCTCCCGGCCGGCTCCGCCAGACTGTGCCCATGACCCGATATCTGATCGCCCTGATTCTCGCCGCAAGTCTCTCCGGCTGCGGTTTCCATCTGCGCAACACGCTCACCTTGCCCGCCGATACGCCGGCGGTGAAAGTGGAATCCTCTGTACGCTACAGCGAGCTGGTGAAGCTGCTCAACCGTGGCTTGCGGGCGTCGGGCGCGACGGTTGTCGAAGAGGATCAGGCCATGCCCTCGGCCGACAGCAGTGGCGTTGCCCGTCTGCAGGTCCGCTCCGAGCGCTGGGGCGATCTGCCGATCGCCATCGATGCGCAGGGCCGTGCGCAGGAGTTCAGCCTGCGCTATGCGGTGATCTTCAGCTTCTCGCGTCCGGACGGCTCGGTGATCGTGCCCGAGCAGGCGATCGAACTGTCGCGTGACTATGTCTCGCCGCCGGAGGACGCCACCGGCACCACCACCGAACGTGAAATCCTGGCCGATGAACTGCGCCGGGAAATGGCTGCCTCGATCCTGCGCCGTATCGACAGCGTGGTCCGTGCCGATCTCGAAAAGGCACGCGCCAAACCGGAAGCCAAAGGCGCCGATGACGCCAACGGGGCAGGCTGAGGCCGTGCTTGGCAGGGGCAACGCATCGGCCGGGTGCCACTAGATGGAACTGCGCCCTGAACAGTTGGCCAGCCAGGCGGCCTCGCAGCCGCTGGCGCCTGTCTACCTGATCGCCGGACCCGAATTGCTGCGCGTGCTGGAAGCGGCCGATGCGGTACGCGCACGGGCGCGCGCCGACGGCATTGGCGAGCGCGAGGTGTTCGATGCCGATGGGCGCGATTTCGACTGGGGCCAACTGGCGTCCAGTTTCAATGCGCCGAGTCTGTTCAGCGCCCGCCGCCTGGTCGAGCTGCGCCTGCCTACCGGCAAGCCGGGCAAGGAGGGCGCCGAGGTCATCAGCGATTTCTGCGCGCAGCCGCCGGCCGATGTGGTGCTGCTGATCACCGCCGGCGAATGGAGCAAGGCGCATCAGGGCAAGTGGGCCGAGGCGGTCAGCAAGGCCGGTGTGCTGTCGGTGGCCTGGGCGATCAAGCCGCACGAGCTGGGTGACTGGATCGAGCGGCGTCTGCGCTCCAGGGGATTGCGTGCCGATGCCGCGGCCGTGCAGCGCCTGAGCGAGCGGGTGGAAGGCAATCTGCTGGCGGCCGCGCAGGAAATCGACAAGCTGGCATTGCTTGCTGACGGGCAGGCGCTGGACGTGGCGAAGATGGAGTCGCTGGTGGCCGATGCGGCCCGCTACGACGTTTTCCGGCTCAGCGAGGCGGCGTTTTCCGGCCAGCCGCAGGCGGTGCTGCGCATGCTCGCCGGGCTGCGGGCCGAGGGCGAAGTGGTGGCGGCGCTGATGCCGATCCTGATCCGCGAGCTGCTGTTGACGGCAGGGCTGGCGCGGATCAATGCCGCCGGCGGCAACCTGGCCGCGGAGATGAAGAGCAAGGGGATCTGGGAGTCGCGCCAGGCGCCGTTCAAGCGCGCGCTGCAGCGGCACCCTGATCCGCGCCGCTGGGAGCGTTTCGTCGCCGAGGCCTCGCAGATCGATCGCATGGCCAAAGGCCGGGCCGAGGGCGATCCGTGGCTGGCACTGGAGCGTCTGCTGCTGGCGCTGGCCGAGGCCAAAGCGGTCCGGCTGCTGGTCCGTGGAACGCGCTGAAGTGCCGGCAGTGATGGCGCCATCGCGGCTGTGGCTGCTCTATGGTGGAACCTTCGACCCGGTTCACAATGGCCATCTGGCTATCGCCCGCTGCGCGCGCGACGAACTGGCCAGCCCGGTGCGCTTGATGCCGGCCGCCGATCCGCCACATCGTGCACCGCCCGGCGCCGATGCGGCGCAGCGTGCGGCGATGCTGGAACTGGCAATCGCCGGTGAGCCCGGGCTGAGCGTGGACCTGCGCGAACTGGTGCGGGCGAAAGAGCATCCCGGCGTACCATCGTGGACGGTGGATACCCTGCGTCAGCTGCGCGCGCAGATCGGCGCCTCGCAACCGGTCGCGCTGTTGATCGGGGCCGACAGCCTGCTGGGCCTGCCGGAATGGCACGAATGGGAACGCCTGCTGGAGCTGGCGCATCTGGTGGTGGCCGATCGCCCGGGCAGTCCGCTCGAGGGCGGGCTGCCGG
>NZ_BAZI01000157.1 GCF_001310775.1 Stenotrophomonas pictorum JCM 9942 | reverse complement strand
CCACTCGGGCGGGGAGGGCGCGGCGCTCATTGGCCGGCTCCGGCGCGGCGCATGACGGTACCCAGTACCGAGCGCAGACGCGCATCGAGGGTGCCATCGATACGGACCGCTTCGGCATGCACGCGCAGATCGCCACGGCTCAGGCCCAGGTCCGGCACGAGCCGTTGCCCCTCCGGCAGCGACAGCAGCGGTGCCAGCGCGGCGATATCGTCCGGATGCAGGCGCACCTCGACATCGCGGTGGTTGCTGCCGACGGTGCTCAAGGCTTCGTGCACCAGCGCCGAAAGCAGTGATGGATCGGTTTCATATGCGCGGCCGACCAGGTTGCCGGCGATGCGGACCGAAAGGTCGCCCAGTGCGCCGACCACTTCATCCTCCAGACGCGACAGCGGCCGGGTGAAGTTGTCGAGGATGCCTTCGATCTGCGCGATCAGCCGGCGCACCTCGGCCTGGCCTTGTGCGTAGCCTTCGGCGTGACCTTCCTCGCGGCCGTCGCGACGCGCCGCATCCTGGATCGCCTCGATCTCCTCCAGTGTCGGCAGGTGCAGCGCCGGCGGCGCCGGCTCCTCGGGCAGCGGCTGCTCCGGAAACTCCTCGGACACGGTTTCGATGACGGCCGGAGCGGCCATCAGGTCCGGTGCATGCCAGCGGACGGCCGGACTCACAGCATCGCCTCGGCGCTGCCGCCCAGGGTGACCGTGCCTCATCGGCCATGCGTTTGACGATAGCCAGGATCTCGCGTTGCGCCGTCTCCACATCCGACAGACGCACCGGACCGCGGGCCTCCATGTCTTCGAGCAGGATCTCGGCGGCACGCTGGGACATGTTGCGGGTGATCTTGTCGCGCACCTTGATGTCGGCGCCACGCAGGGCCAGACCCAGGCGCTCGCCGCTGACTTCGCGCAGTACCAGCTGCATTTCACGGTCGTCCAGGTCCACCAGATCGTCGAACACGAACATCAGGTCCTGGATGCGGCCGCCGAGCGGGGCATCGATGCGGCCGATCTCGGTGAGGATGACCTGGTCCTGGCCACCGTCCATGAAGTTCAGGATGTTGGCTGCGCACTGCACGCCGCCGATGTTGGAGGACTTCAGGTTCTGGTTGCCGGCGAACTGGCGCTCCATGATCTCGTTCAACTCGTTCAGCGCGTTCGGCGGGATGCCATCGAGCGTGGCGATACGCAGCAGCACGTCGACCCGGGTGCGTTCGGGCAGCAGCTTGAGCGCCTCGGCGGCCTGGTCGGTTTCCAGGTGCGCCATGACGATGGCGATGATCTGCGGATGCTCGTTGCGTACCAGGTCGGCCACCGCGCGCGGATCCATCCACTTGAGCGCGTCCAGACCGGTGGTGTTGCGACCCAGCAGGATGCGGTCGATCAGGTTGCCGGCCTTCTCGGTACCCAGCGCCTGCACCAGCATGTTGCGGATGTAGTCGTCCGAGCCGACCGACAGCGAGGTCTTGTTGCCCAGCGCGGCGCCGAACTCGTCCATCACCTGCTGCACCTGCTCGCGGGTGACATCGTTGAGCGTGGCCATGGCGATGCCGATCTTCTGCACCTCCTTGGGCTCCATGTGCTTGAGCACCTCGCGGCATCCTGCTCGCCCAGTGAGAGCAGCAGCACGGCGGCGCGTTGCACGCCGGTCATCGGAATAACGTCAGTCATTGGCAACCCAACCCTTCACCACCTGCGCCACGCGCTTGGAATCGGCCTGTACCGCTTCGCGCGCCATCCGCAGGCGTTCTTCGTAGGCATCCACCGGCAATGCCAGCGGCGAGGGGGCATCCAGCTGCACACGGTCGGCAGCCAGTGCCGGCATCTCGGAATCGTCGTCCAGGATCTGCACATCGGCGCTGAGCGGATCGTCCTCGGCACCCGGCAAGGCCTTGGGCGGGCTGGACATCTGTCGCATGGCCGGGCGCAGCACACCAAACAGCAGGGCCAGCACCACGATCGCCCCCAGCACCAGACGCAGTGCATCGCGGACCTGCGGTTTCTCCCACCACTTCGGCGTTTCGACCGGCACCGGTTCACGCACGAACGGAGCGTTCATGACCGACACGGTATCGCCGCGCTCGGCGTTGAAACCGACCGCCTGCTTGACCAGCGCTTCCACGCGGGTGAGTTCGGCGGCGCTGAGCGGCTGATCGCTGAGCTTGCCGTTGGCACCGGCGCGCGGCACGTGATCGACCAGCACCGCCACCGACACGCGGTTGACGCGACCGGCCGGCTGGCGGGTGTGCTGCAGGGTGCGGTCCAGCTCGTAATTGCGGGTCGCGCTCTTGCTGCTTTCCGTAGCCGTGGCCGCGGTCGCCGCCGGGGCATCCGGACCGGGCGGGGTGTTGCTGGCGGCGCCGGGAATCCCCTGCGGGCCAGCACCGGCATTGGTGTTTTCGCTGATCTGCTCGCTGCGGACCTTCTGCGGCTCGGCGTTGTACAGCTCACGGGCCTCTTCGATGACCGAAAAATCCATGTCCACGCTAACCTCCGGATTCACCCGGCCGGCTCCGGTCATCGGCTCGAGCAGTTCGCGGATGCGCTGGTTGAACGAGGTTTCCAGGCGGCGCACCTGGTCGAACTGGGCGGCATTGAGCGCCGCGTCGCTGTTGGGGTCGGCGATGGTGAGCATGCGCCCGCTCTGGTCGACCACGGTCACCCGCTCCGGAGCAAGGTCCGGAATGCTGGAGGCCACCATGTGCACGATCGCATCGACCTGGTTGCGTTCCAGTTGCTGGCCGCCGCGCAGCTCCAGTACCACCGAGGCGCTGGCCACGTCACGCTGGCGGGTGAACGTGCTGGGCTTGGGAATGGCCAGATGCACGCGCGCATCGCGTACCGGACGCAGGGCGGTGATGGTACGCACCAGCTCGGTTTCCAGCGCATGCTGGTAACGGGCGTTCTCCACGAACTGGCTGACACCAAAGCCGGGATCGCGCTCCATCAGCTCAAAGCCCAGCCGGCCGCTTTCCGTCAGACCGGAACCGGCCAGCTTCAACCGCGCGTCATGCACGTTTTTTTCCGGCACGCTGATGGCGCCGGTGGCGGCATTGAGCTCGAACGGAATCTGCGCAGCGCGCAGCAGGTCGGTGGCCTCTGCCGTCGCCTTCTGGTCCAGCCCGGTGTACAGCGGCATCATCTGCGGCTTCTGCGCCCAGAAGAACACAAACAGGCCCGCCGCCACGGCGATGGCGATCATTGCCATCAAGCCCAGCCGTCGGGTGATCTGCAGACTCTGCAGGCGGTCGAACCATGCGCCGGCTTTTTCCGGATTGAGAGCGTCTCTGGAGAGCGCGAGTGCCATGCGGATCTATCCTTACAGCGGCATGTTCATCACGTCCTGGTAAGCCTGGACGAGACGGTTGCGGACTTCCACGGTGGCGCGGAAGGCGATCTGGGACTGTTGCGAAGCGACCATCACCTGGGCCAGGTCGGCACCGGGCTCACCGCGCTCGAAGGCGGCGGCCAGGGCGCCGGATTTCTGCTGGGCATCATTCACGCCCTTGATCGCGCCTTGCAGGGTTTGGCTGAAGGAGGGCGCATTGATTGCATTGCCTTCGCCCAGTCCCTGGATGGCATTGCTGCGGGCGATGTCCCCGGTCGGTGCGGCTTGGCTGACCTGGGTCTGCAGGGTGCGGATCTGGGAAAGAACAGAGGTGATCGAGTGGGACATCAGGCGGGATTCCGGAACGGGGTTGCTGCCTGTTCAACTGCAAGTCGCGTGCCTAAATTCGCGGCCCGGGGAATGGCTGCGGTGACGGGATGGGCCGTGCCGGGTGACGATTTCCCGTCGTCCGGTTTCTGGCGCTGCGCCAGGCCGGCGCTGGCCACAAAAAAACAAAGCGCCCCGGAGGCGCTGTGTTCTGTGGTGACGGGATCAACCAGGAGTCGCTTCGTTGGACTCGCGCTCGATGCCGTACTTGCGCAGCTTCTCCACCAGCGTGGTGCGGCGCAGACCCAGCAGCTGCGCGGCATGGGCGACGACACCGCTGGTGCGTTCCAGTGCCTCGTTGATCAGCGACAGTTCGATGGTGGCCATATGATCGCGCAGATCGATGCCAGTGTCGGGAAGGTGGGTTGCGGCGGGAATGCCGGCACCTGTTGCAGCCTCTGCCGCCGGTGTGGCTTCGGCTTGTGCGCCCAGTCCGATCAGCGGCCGCTCCTCGTCCAGCGCGGCCGCTGGTGCTGGCGGATGATCGCCACGGTAGCGGGCAGGCAGGTCCTGCACCCGCACCAGGCCACCGGGATGCAGCACCGCCAGCCGTTCAACCAGATTGGTCAGCTCGCGCACATTGCCCGGCCACGGGTGGCGGGCCAGGGCTTCCAGCGCTTCGACGGTGAAGCGGACTTCGCCGCGACCGGTGCGTGCCAGCTGGCCTGCGATGGTCTCCACCAGCGCCGGGATATCGGCGGTGCGTTCGCGCAGCGCCGGCACATCGATCGGGAACACGTTGAGGCGGTAGAACAGGTCCTCGCGGAACTTGCCGTCGGTGATGCGCGACTCCAGGTCGCGATGGGTCGCGGCGATCACACGCACGTTGCAGCGGATGGTCTGGTTGCCGCCGACGCGCTCGAAGCTGCGCTCCTGCAGCACGCGCAGCAGCTTGACCTGCATCGGCAAACTCATGTCGCCGATCTCATCCAGTAGCAATGTGCCGCCCTCGGCCATCTCGAAGCGGCCCTTGCGCGCGCTCAGGGCGCCGGTGAAGGCACCTTTCTCGTGGCCGAACAGTTCGCTTTCCAGCAGGTCCGGCGGAATCGCGCCACAGTTGATCGCCACGAACGGGCCATCCCGGCGCGGCGAGCGCTGGTGGATGGCGCGCGAGACCACTTCCTTGCCGGTGCCTGACTCGCCCAGCACCAGCACCGTGGTGTCGAACGCGGCAACCTGGTCGATCAGCTGGCGCAGTTCCACCACTGCCGGACTGCTGCCGGTGGGGCCGCTTTCCTGCGCGGCGCCTTGTTGATGCTCGGTATCGAGCCGCTTGAGGCTGGCGCGGCGCAACAGCGCTTCCATCTGTGCGTGGCGCAGCGGCTGCTCCAGCGGCCACACATTGGCCTCATGCAGGCCGTAGTGGCGGGCGAAGGCCAGCGGATCACCCTCGGCCAGCAGTACCGGGGGCGGCATCGAGGTCTGCGCCAGCCAGGCGAAGAATGGCGCGGCCCGGGTGCTGTCTTCCAGATGCCCGACCACGATCGCCATCCAGTCGTTTGCACGGTGGCGACGGGTGTCGATGTCGTCGGCCTCGGTCACCCAGCGCGGGGTGAAGTCCATGAACTCCAGCAGCGCCACGGTACGTTCGGCACGGACGCCGTCACCATCAATGACGAGGATGCGTGACTCACTCATTGCTGTCTTCCTGCCTGAGGCTTTCCAGGATCGGCATGACCTCCTGGATGTAGGAAAGCTTGCTGACGAAATTGTCGGCGCCCGCACGCAGGGCGTGCTCGCGGTGTTCGACATCGTCGAAATGGCTGGCAATGACGATGTACGGGGCATCGTCCTGGGTCTTGATCAGCCGGGTGGCCTGCAGGCCGCCCATTTCCGGCATCGCCAGATCCATCAGTACCACCTGCGGGCGCAGTGCCTCGGAGCGCTCGATCGCCTCCAGCCCGTTGGCGGCACTGCCGATGATCTGCACCCATTCCACTTTGCGGAAATGGCGCATCGCGGCGTTGATGAAGCCTTCATGGTCATCGACCAGCAGCACGGTGAGCTTGTTCATGGAGTTCCTTGGTTCTCAGCCCGCGCGGGCCAGTTGGGGCTTGGCGTTCTGCCGGCGACGTTCGCGGGCCGGAGCGATATCAAGCTGCTCGCGGTATTTTGCGACGGTTCGCCGCGCGATGTTCACCCCCTGGCGCGCCAGCAGCAGGGCGATGGCCTCATCGGCCAATGGCCGAGCGGGCGGTTCGGCGTCGATCAGGCGTTTGACCATGGCCTTGACCGCTTGGCCGGAGATGCTGGCGCCCTCCAGTCGCACCGCGAAGAAGTGCTTCAGTTCGAAGGTGCCGCGCGGGGTCTGCAGGTATTTTCCGGAGGTGATGCGCGAGACGGTGGACTCGTGCATGCCGATGGCGTCGGCCACTTCCTTCAGGGTCAACGGCGCCATGGCTTCTTCGCCGCGCATCAGGAAGGCGGCCTGGCGCTCGACCACCACCCGCGCGGTACGCAGCAGGGTGTCATAGCGCATGGACAGTCCGCGGGTCAGCCAGCGTGCCTCCTGCAGCTTTTCACGCATCGGCTGTGCAGCTTCGCCGGCACTGTCGATGACCGCCTGTTCGTAGGCCGGGTTGATGGCCAGGCGCGGTGCGGTGCCGTGGTTAAGCGCCACGCGCCACTGGGCGTCGGCGTGCCAGACCACCACGTCGGGAATGATCCGGGTGTCTTCCTGCGGCATCAGGCTGTCGCCGGGACGCGGCTGCAGCGACAACACCAGCCGGAATGCCTCCAGCACATCCTCCAGCTCGGCATCCAGCTCACGGGCGATCGCGGCGTAGTCGTGCGAGGCCAGCCGCGCCAGGTCGCCGGCCAGCAGGCGGGTGGCCAGATGGCGG
>NZ_BAZI01000156.1 GCF_001310775.1 Stenotrophomonas pictorum JCM 9942 | reverse complement strand
CGAGGTATGCACGATGAACTGGCGCACCTTGCTCGGCATTGGCCTGGCAGCGGCCGCGCTGGCCAGCGGCTGGTCGGCCTGGCACCACCGCAAAGCGGCCGTTCCGGTCGCTGCCGACAGCCTGCGCTCGGACTACGTGCTGAGCGATTTCGAGATCGTGGCGCTCGACAAGCAAGGCAAGGAATCCACCACCTTGCGGGCGCCCAGCATGGAGCGCAGCCGGGCCGATGAATCGATGACCATCACCCGTCCGCTGTTCCTGCTGCCCGATGCGGCCGGCCACCACTGGCAGCTGCAATCGGACACCGGCTGGGTCAGCGCCAAGGGCGAGGAGATGCGCCTGCGCGGCAATGTCGCCGGCGACAGCCCCAGCGACGGCAAAACCCCGCCCACCACCTTCCGCACCGATGCACTGGATGTGTTCCCCGAGCAGAATCTGGCCCGTACCGACGGGCAGGTCACCATGACCCGCCCCGGTCTGCACCAGAGCGGTGTCGGCTTCCGGGCCAATCTGAAATCCGGCCAATATTCCCTCCTTTCCCAGGTCAAGACCCGCTATGAACCCACTGCTGCCCGCTAAGCTCGCGTCACTCGCTCTGCTCGCCGGCCTCCTTGCGCCGGGTCTGGCCTGGTCCAAGGCCGCCGACCGCAACCAGCCGATGACCATCGACTCGACCAGCAGCGACTGCAACATGACCGGTGACAACGGCAAGTGCCGTTTCAGCGGCAACGTGGTCATCACCCAGGGCACGCTGGAGATCCATGCCGATACCGCCGACGTGATCCAGAAAAACGGTGAAACCGAACGTGTCGTGCTGACAGGCAAACAGGCCACGCTGAAACAGCAGATGGACGACAACACCTGGATGAACGCCCGCGCCGACAGCATGGATTACAACGTCGGCAGCGAAATCATCATCCTGACCGGCAACTACAAGGTCGACTCCGAGCGCGGCTCCAACTCCGGCCAGCGCATGGTCTACAACACCCGTTCCGGCGCCATGCAGAGCGGCGGCGACGGCACCCGTGTGCGCACCGTGATCCAGCCCAAGAACAAGGCCGCAACCCCGGGAGAGAAGAAGTAATGCTCATCGCCGAAGGCCTGCGCAAGCGCTACAAGAACCGCGAAGTCGTCAAGAACTTCGGCCTGACCCTGGCGGCCGGCGAAGTGGTGGGCCTGCTCGGCCCCAACGGCGCCGGCAAGACCACCTGCTTCTACATGATCGTGGGCCTGGTGGAGAGCGACGCCGGCCGTATCGAGCTGGACGGACGCGACATCACCTCCGATCCGATGTACTCGCGCGCCAAGCTGGGGGTGGGTTATCTGCCTCAGGAACCGTCGGTGTTCCGCAAGCTCACCGTGGCCGACAACATCCGCCTGGTGCTGGAACTGCGCGAGGACCTGGATGCCGCAGGCCGCGAGCGCGAGCTGTCTTCGCTGCTGGACGAGCTGCAGATCGGTCACGTTGCCGAGCAGGCCGGTGCCAGCCTCTCCGGCGGCGAACGCCGTCGCTGCGAGATCGCACGCGCGCTGGCCGCCAAGCCACGCCTGATCCTGCTCGATGAACCTTCGCCGGTGTCGATCCGATCTCGGTCGGCGAGATCCAGCGCATCGTCACCCACCTCAAGCAGCGTGGCATCGGGGTGCTGATCACCGACCACAACGTGCGCGAGACCTTGGGAATCTGCGACCGCGCGTATATCCTCAATGAAGGCAGCGTACTGGCGCAGGGGGCACCGGACGAACTGCTGGCCAATACCGACGTTCGCCGCGTGTATCTCGGAGACACCTTCACCCTCTGAGCGGCGACCGCCCGGCCATCCGCCCTTCCTGGACAGGCACCGGCATGAAAGCACGGCTGCAGACATCGCTGGGACAGCATCTGGTCATGACGCCGCAATTGCGTCAGGCCATCAAGCTGTTGCAGATGTCCAGCACCGAGCTGGAAGTGGAGCTGGCCGAAGCGGTGGAAACCAATCCACTGCTGGAATGGGCCGAGAACGCCGAACAGACCGCGGCCAGCGACACCGGCGAACGCAGCGGATCAACGGCCGACAGCGGCAAGGACGAGGATCGGCCGGACTGGTCCACCGATGATCCGGACTGGGGCGGCGGGAAAAGCGGATCGTTCGACGGCGATGACGACGATGCCAGCGACCGCGTGGCCGAGCCGGAAACGCTCGCCGACCACCTGCTCTGGCAGCTGCACCTGTCCCCCCTTAACAGCCGCGACCGCACGATAGGTGCAGCGCTGATCGATGCCTTCGATGACGACGGCTATCTGCGCGAACCGCTGGCGGCCATCGCGCAGACGCTGCTGCCGGATATCCGCGCGGACGAAGACGAAATCCTGACCGTACTGCACCAGATCCAGCGCTTCGATCCGGTCGGCATTGGCGCACGCACGCTGGGCGAATGCCTGAAACTGCAGCTGCACGTCCTGCCGGCGGATACCGCCGGGCTGGCGCTGGCGCGCGTGATCGCCGACGGTCCACTCGAGCGCCTGCCACGCGCGGGCATCGCCGGAATCGCCCAGGAGCTGAAACAGCCGGTGGCCGCCGTCGATGAAGCGGTGCAACTGCTGCGCTCGCTGGATCCGCGCCCGGGCAAGCAGATCGGCGAGCTTTCCACAGACAGCTATGTCGTCCCGGATTGCGTGGTGTGGCGCCAGCGCGGCGTCTGGCGCGCGGCCCTGGCCGGCCATGCCGGTCCACGCGTGGTCATCCACCGTGGCTACGAGCAGCTGATCCGCCGCTGTGGCGATGCCGATGCCAGCTATCTGCGCGCCCAGCTGCAGGAGGCCCGGTGGCTGCTCAAGAGCCTGGAAGCCCGCGGCGAGACCCTGCTGCGGGTGGTCAACCGCCTGTTGCATCACCAGGCCGCGTTCCTGGAGTTCGGCGCGCAGGCGTTGCGCCCGCTGACCCTGCGCGAGATCGCCGGCGAGCTGGAACTGCATGAATCCACCATTTCGCGTGCCATCGCCCGCAAATATGTCCGCACCCCGCGCGGCACCTTGCCGCTGCGCGCGTTTTTCGCCTCGGGCATCGACACCGACAGCGGCGGTGAAGCCTCCAGCACCGCCATCCAATCGATGCTCCGCAAGCTGATCGAGGCGGAAAACCCGCGCAAGCCGCTTTCTGACGCCAAGCTGGCTGAAATGCTCAAAACCTCCGGCATACCGGTAGCGCGGCGCACCGTTGCGAAGTATCGTGAAGCCATGAACATCTCCGCCTCCCACGAACGCGTCCGCATCGTCTGAAGCATTCGCAGGTCCGGCGCAGGGTTCATCAAGGCAACCCCGAACCACAGGAGGAATCCGATGCGTATCGAGACGTTTGGCAAAGACGTGGAAGTCACGCCCGCCCTGAAGGAGTATGTGGAAACCAAGCTGCAGCGATTGGCCAAACACTTCGACCAGCACTGCGAAGTCCGGGTGACACTGTCACTGCAGAAGAACGAACACCACGTCGACGCCAGCGCCAACCTCCCCGGCCAGACCTTGCACGCCGAAGCCGGCGCACAGACCATGTATGCGGCCATCGACATCCTGGCCGACAAGCTCGACCGGCTGGTCATCAGGTACAAGGAAAAGAATCTTCCCCACGCACCGCATGCACTGCGCGACAATGGCTGACAGACGCCCTCGCCCGTTGCAGACATGCCCCTGAATGACCTGATGGCGGCCGTGAGTACCCAGGTGCTCGCGGCCGCTGATCGCATCAGCACCCTTCGTGCCGCCGCCCGTTTGTTGGCCTGCCGAGAAGCCGCTGAAGACCGTATTTTCCAGAGCCTGTGCGAGCGCGAAGGCGTCGGCAGCACCGCCATCGGCCATGGCATCGCCATTCCACACGGCCGCTCGGCCACGCTTGAACGCCCCCGTGGCGCCTTGTTGCGACTGGTGCAACCCGTGGACTTCGGTGGCGACGAGCCGGTGGATCTGGTCTTCGCGATGGCGGTGCCGGCGCATTACACCCATCAACACCTGATGCTGCTGTCCGAGCTGGCGGAGATGTTCTCCGACAGCGGCATACGCGCGGCCCTGCGCGAGGCCGCGGATGAAACAGCTCTCAAGCAGATTCTTGACGATCCACAGCGGGTGCATTCGGCATGAATACCAGCATCACCGCGCGTGAACTCTTCGACCAGCAGCGCGAACGCCTGGACCTGCGCTGGGTCGCCGGGCAGGCCGGCGGCAAGCGCGAGCTGGAGGCCGGAAATACCGTCGCCCGGCGCCCGTCACTGGCCGGCTATCTGAACACCATCTACCCGAACAAGGTGCAGATCCTCGGTACCGAGGAGCTGGCGTGGCTGGATTCGCTTGATGCGCGCCAGCGCTGGGAGGTCATCGAGCGCATCATCCAGGCCCACCCGCTGGCACTGGTCATCACCAAGAATCACGGCTGCCCGGAAGACCTGCGCGCCGCGGCCGATGAGTCGCAGACGCCGCTGTGGATCTCGCCCAAGCGCGGTCACGAGCTGCTCAACCACCTCTCCTATCATCTGGCCCGCACCCTGGCGCCGCGCATCACCCTGCACGGCGTATTCATGGAGATCTACTCGATCGGCGTGCTGATCACCGGTGAAGCCGGTTCGGGCAAGAGCGAGCTGGCACTGGAGCTGCTTTCCCGCGGACACCGGCTGGTAGCCGACGATGCACCTGAATTCACCCAGATCGCCCCGGACGTCCTGGACGGCACCTGCCCCGAACTGCTGCAGGATCTGCTGGAAGTGCGTGGCCTGGGCGTGCTCAACGTGCGCCAGATGTTCGGTGACACGGCTGTAAAGAAGAACAAGTATCTTCGCCTGATCGTCCACCTGACCAAGCCGATGACCGAACCGGGCAGCTATGGCTACGAGCGCCTGACCGGCGATTCGGGCAAGCGTCACGTACTGGATCTGGATGTGCCGCTGATCACCTTGCCGGTGATGCCCGGCCGCAACCTCGCGGTGCTGACCGAAGCGGCCACCCGGCTGCATATCCTGCGCACCAAAGGCATCGATCCGGCCGCCATGTTCATCGCCCGCCACAGCAACCTGTTGGAGCAACGCACCCCATGAACGCGTCGTCCTCCCCGACTCTCGTCATCGTCAGCGGCTTGTCCGGTTCGGGCAAATCCGTCGCCCTGAAGACCTTCGAGGATCTGGATTACTACTGTTCTGACAATATCCCGGTGAACCTGCTGCCGGACTTCGTGCGCAGCGTGCTCGGTGAAGGGACGGAAAACAGCCCGCAGCGCATGGCCGTGGGTATCGATGTGCGCGGACGCAGTGACCTTAGCCAGCTGGCACGCTGGCGCCAGACAGCACGGGAATACGGCATCGATGCGCGGCTGCTGTTTTTCGAAGCCAACGACGACACCTTGCTGGCGCGCTATGCCGATACCCGGCGCCGCCATCCGCTGAGCCACCTGGGCCTGTCGCTTCCCGAGGCGATCGCCCGCGAGCGCGAGCTGACGGCACCGCTGCGGCGCGAAGCCAACGCGGTGATCGACACCAGCAAACTCAACGTGCACCAGCTGCGCCGCCGGGTCATCACCGACTTCACGCTGAGCAAGGAAAGCACGCTGTCGCTGCTGTTTGAATCCTTTGCCTACAAGCGCGGCGTGCCGGCCGAGGCGGATTTCGTGTTCGACGCGCGGGTCCTGCCGAATCCGCACTGGGACCCGGAACTACGGTCGCTGACCGGGCGCGACCGCGAGGTCCGCGAGCACCTGGACGCCCAACCCGAGGTCGTACGTTATGTCAGCCAGATCGAGGACCTGCTGGACACCTGGCTGCCCAAACTCGGCAGCGAAACCCGCAGTTATGTGACCGTCGCCTTCGGCTGCACCGGTGGCAAACACCGCTCGGTGTATCTGGCCGAACGGCTGGCACGCCACACCCGGGATCGCGGCTGGCAGGACGTGGCCACCTTCCATCGCGAACAGGATTGAATCGCCCGGAAAAGGCTGTCTTTGCCGCTATCGCGGACTCGGTCTGACCTGTTAACGTTCCAACATGAACTGTGGCGTTCTCCTAATTACCCATCCCGGTGTCGGCAGTGCCCTGCTGGACGTTGCCAGACACCTGCTGCGACAACTTCCACTGAAAACCGAAGCTTTCGAAGTACCGTTCGACGCGGATCTCGACGCCCTGCTGCCCCAGGCCTCGGCCGCGCTGCGCAGGGTGGAGAGTGAGGCCGGCGTGCTGGTGCTGACGGATCTGTACGGTGCCAGCCCCAGCAATCTGGCTGCCCAGCTCGCACGCCTCGGCACGCCGGTGCGGCGCGTGTCCGCGTTGAGTCTGCCGATGCTGCTGCGGGTCATGAACTATCCGGAACAGGGATTGGACCAACTGCCCGCCACTGCGGCGGCGGGCGCACGCAATGGAGCCATCATCGACGATGCTTGAACAAGTACTCACCGTATCCAATCGCCTGGGCCTCCATGCCCGCGCGACCGCCAAACTGGTGCAGCTGCTGTCCGGCTACCGCGCCAACGCCACGCTGCTGGCCAAAGGCCGCGAGGTCAACGCCAAGAGCATCATGGGCGTGATGTTGCTGGCCGCCGGTAA
>NZ_BAZI01000155.1 GCF_001310775.1 Stenotrophomonas pictorum JCM 9942 | reverse complement strand
GGCTTGCGGCGCGGCGCGTGCCGGCTCGACCGACAGCCTGTTCCCACCATCAAAATGACAAACAGCACGACGTGCAGCGGCTGTAGAACGCATTGAGCAAGCAAGGCAAAAGCACCGGATCGCGCGGAACACCGCGCCTGCTGCGGACTATAGATCAGCCAGCATCCAGATCATGCGAACCGTCGCGACACGCAGCACGGCGGAAGCAACCGCGCCAGGTGAGGGCGGTTGCGTCCGGGAATGCGGGGAGAGCTTCCACAGTGGGCTGATCGTGGGCATAGGCTGCCATGGGCTCGCAGCCCTGAGAGTCCGGCCGCGGACCGGCACCCGCAAACAGCGGACTTCGCCGTCGAGCAGCGCAGTCACCTGCTTGCAGCGCGCGCGTGACGCGCCCACTGGTCAAGCAGCGGTCTATGTGAGCGGAGTAACGTCAGGCGGAGCAAAAGTGATTCAGGTCACGGTCTGCCTGGAGCAACCGGCAATCCGCGCGGCCGCCGCGCACAACCCGTTCACCGCACTCGGGCTATAGCGTTGCCTCCCGGAACTTGCGATCACCAAGGAGACGCTATCCATGACCGAGCATTCGCCCCTGCCTACCGTGCCCTCGCTGGAGCTGCAGCGCTATCTGGGCACCTGGTATGAAATCGATCGTCTGCCGATGCGGCATGAGCCCGAAGACGCCACCGATGTCAGCGCGCACTACTCGCTCAATGAAGATGGCAGCGTACGGGTGCAAAACCGCTGCCTGCACAACGGTGAGCTGGAAGAATCCATCGGCCGGGCCACGCCGGTGGATGCCTCCAACAGCAAACTGGAAGTCAGCTTCCTGCCCGAGGGCCTGCGCTGGATTCCCTTCACCAAAGGCGACTACTGGGTGATCGCACTGGCTCCGGACTACACCACGGCGATGGTGGGCAGCCCGGACCGCAAATACCTGTGGCTGCTGGCCCGGCAACCGGATATGGACGCGACCATCCGCGAGCACTACCTGGCACGGGCACGCCAACTGGGCTTCGATATCGAGCCGCTGATCCATACCCCGCACACCGGCCAGCGCACGGCCTGAACCGGCACCACTGAACCTCTACAGGCGAGGAACACGACGACGATGGATCTTAAAAGCGGCTATCCGTTCTGGGCCATCCGCAACGGGTTGATGCGGGCCTTCCCGCAGCTGGAGCAGTCGCTGCGCTGCGATGTGCTGGTGATCGGCGGCGGTATCAGCGGCGCCCTGATCGCCGACGAGCTGGGCCGGCATGGCCATGATGTGGCCGTGGTGGAGCAACGTGATATCGGCTGGGGCTCCACCGCGGCCAGCACGGCGCTGTTGCAGTACGAAATCGATACGCCGCTGCGGGTACTGGCCAAACACTACGGCGAAGAACAGGCGGTGCTGGCCTACCAGGCCTGTGCCGAGGCCATCCCCGGATTGCAGCAGGTCGCCGCGCGGCTGCGCGGCACGGATTTCCAGCACCGCTCCAGCCTGTACTACGCCAGCCGTAGGCGCGATGTGCCCGCGCTGATCGACGAGTTCGAACTACGCCGCCGCCACGGCTTTGCGGTGCGCTGGCTGGATACGGCGCGAATCCAGAAGCGCTATGGTTTCGCCGCACCGGGCGCCATTGTCAGCGAGCTGGCCGCCAGCGTGGATCCGTACCGGATGACCTACCACCTGCTGGCCGAGCTGCGACGTCGCGGCGGACAGGTCTATGACCGCACCTGCATCACCGCGCTGGAGCCCTCCGCGCGCCAGGTGCAGGCACGGACCCAGCAGGGCGTCACCATCACCTGCAAACACGTGGTGATGGCCGCCGGCTACGCCAGCGAGGCGTGGCTGGACCAGCGGGTCGCGCGCAACCGCAGCAGCTACGCCTTCGTCACCGATCCGCTGCCGGTCGCGGCGCTGGGGCCGTTGCGCGCAACGATGCTGTGGGAAACCGCGCGGCCCTACCTGTACCTGCGCAGCACCGCCGATCACCGTCTGCTGGTCGGCGGTGAAGATGACGCGGTGGACATCCCCGCGCGCCGCGACGCCCGTGTCGACCGCAAGGCCCACACGCTGGCGGACAAAGTCACTGCGCTGTTTCCGCACCTCCAGCTGGTACCGGCCTTCGCCTGGGCCGGTACATTCGCCGAAACCCGCGACGGGCTGCCGTTCTTCGGCACGCATCCGCAGTGGGGGCCACGGGTGCAGTTCGCCTTGGCCTATGGCGGCAACGGCATCACCTATTCGATGATCGGCGCCGGCCTGATCCGCGCGGCCATCGAGCGGCGCCAGCACCGGCTGGCTGCGCTGTTTTCCTTCCAGCGCCTGGAGTGAGCGCCGCGGGCAGGCGGAAACGACAGGCATCATTCAAGCCATATCTGCTAGTTTTGCACCAGCGGCATCACTGACGATGCCGCGTGCTCCGGAGCGGTACCCGCCATGATCCGAACCTCCCTTATCCTTGCCCTGTTGCTGCTGCCCGCTGCCGCGGTGGCGCAGAACGATGCGGTCACCCCGGGGGCGCTGGATCTGAGCGTTCCTCAGGCGCCGTTGCGGTATCTCGGTGATCCGGCCTACCAGTCCGATGCACCAGGCACGTTCTACGGCGATCACAGCGGTCGCAGGCTGTCCAGAAACCAGCCCGCCGCCGAAGCTGTCGACGACAAGCTGCAGGTGCATGGCGCGATCAGTACCGGCATCGGCTATTCCAAGCAGACCGGCAACAGCCACTGGAGCGCAGTGGATCTGAACCTGGGCAAGAACTACACCAACGACGAGGGCAAGACCCGTCGGGTGGACCTCAACATCCACCTCAGCAAGGGGGAAGGCATCGGGCCGTACGGTTATGGCCCGGGCCCCTGGTACGGCGGCTGGTAAGCCTCCCGGGACCGGCTCAGCTGCTGCAGCGCATCCACATGCAGTCGATCGCATCGAGCGCGATGTGCAGCACCAGGCCGATGCCGAACAGACGCGTGCGTTGGGGCACCACCAGCCCGGCATACAGCGCGATCGCCGGCGCGGTATGCAGCGGGTGGAAGCCGACACTGCACCGGTCCGGCACGTAGACCGGATCGGCCAACAGATGGTCCAGGTCGATCACCCAGCCCAGCAACATCACCAGCCACGCCTTGCCGAACTGCGGGCGCCAGAACAGCCACGCCAGCAGCGCCGGCACCGCCGCATGCAGGCACAGGTGGATGATCGCGCGCAGGCTCACCGGCTGCTCCGGTGGAGCACCATCTGTGGCTTCCCCGGCGGAGCGGTGGACGCGTAAGGAACGGCAGGTACGAGGCGCATGCGCGGCGGGCTGTCTGAACGGGCACCAATTGTAGGCCGGGGCCGCAGGGTGCGGCGTTACACTATGCCCCCGCAGGCAGTTCCGCCGCGGTGGTTCCGGAGTGGCAATGATCAACAACGACGTACTGCGCAGCATCCGCTACATGCTCGATCTCAGCGACGGCATGGTGGTGGATACGATCCTGCTGGCCGATCCCGCCTTCAGCGTGGATCCTTCGCAGGTGCATGATTTCCTGCGCAAGGAAGACGAGCCGCTGTTCGTGGCCTGCCCGGACGCCGTGCTGTCGCGCTTCCTCGATGGCCTGATCTACCACTTCCGCGGCCGCGACGACTCGCAGCCGGCCCGCCCGCCGGAAAAGCGCATCACCAACAACGTGGTCCTCAAGAAGCTGCGCGTGGCCTTCGGGCTGAAGGATGTCGATATGCACGATGTCTTCGAGAGCGCCGGTTTTCCGGTGTCCAAGCCGGAGCTGTCGGCGCTGTTCCGCCAGCCCGACCACAAGAACTACCGCGAATGCGGCGACCAGATGCTGCGCAATTTCCTCAAGGGCCTGACCCTGCGCCTGCGCGGCAACCGCTGAGTCACCAGCACCGTGGCGGGCACTGGCCCCACCGTTGCATAAAGAAAAAGCCCGGCAATGCCGGGCTTTTCTGTCTGGGCAGCAGCTCAGCCGGTTACCAGCTGAAGCGCGGGCCGATCGACCATTCCTTGTCGCCTTCGCCGTTCATCTTGAGGTCGCCATTGATGCCCCAGTTCTGGTTCAACTTCACCTGGCCACCGAGACGGCCGTAGAACTCGCCTTCCGGTTGATGCCGTGCTTCTTGGTGTAGTCCTCGTAGCCGGCCATCGCATAGACCTCGGCGTGGGCACCGAACGCGGTGCGGATACCGGCCTCGGCGCTGTAGCCGTTGAAGTCCAGGCCCTGCTTCGGGTCGAACTTGTTGTAGCCACGCGGCCGACGAAGTCGGTGCTGTTGCCGATTTCGCGGTTGTAGCCGACACCGACGCGCCACTGGTCGGTCTTGGCGTCGGTGAGGTCGGCCTTCTGCTGGTTGTATTCACCGAAGGCATGGACGTGCGGAATGAATTCATAGGAACCCTTCACGCCCCAGCCGTCGGCCTTGCCGGCGTCCGCGTCGGTCTTGACGTAATCGGCCTGCGCATAGTTGTAGGACAGGCCGTCGGCGGCCGAGGCGGCGAACGGAGCGGCGGCAAGCAGCGCCAGGGCAATCAGCGAATTCTTCATGGGTACAACCTCTGGATTACTAACTAGATGGCACAGCAGCCAGCGCGACTGCTTGCGTCCGGTTGTAAGTTTTCCGTTAGCCACCCCAACGCATCCTGAAATCGGCATGCGCGAGAAGCGCTGTTTTTAGGCGTTTATTCAGGCCTTTTCTGGCACGCGTGGCGCGTGTAGCGCAATTGGCCGGATTCAAGCGAGCGCGGCGATCTACGTGTGCTTGCGCTTGCCCGCAGCGGCCTGGCCGAAGGTTGTCGGCGTCGCCGGACCGTGTAGCGGCACGCCGGTTTCGATGTCGCGCAGGATCGGGCAATCCGGGCGACCATCGCCGGCGCAGCAATCCACCAGCGCCTGCACCGTCTGCACCATCTCCTGCAGCTGGTCGATGCGCTCGCGCAGCACCTGGATGTGTTCGCTGGCCATGCGTTTGACGTCGGCGCTGTGGCGCGAGTGGTCCTTCCACAGCGCCAGCAGTTCGCCGATACGCTCCACGCTGAAGCCCATGTCGCGCGAACGCTTGATGAAGCCCAGCGTGTGGATGTCGCGCGGGCTGTAGAGGCGGTAGCCGGCATCGGTACGCGCCACCGGCCCGATCAGGCCGCTGTCCTCGTAGTAGCGGATCATCTTGGCCGAGATGCCGGTGGCCCTGGCGGCTTGGCCGATGTTAATGCCCTCTTCCATGATCGTCTCCGTCAACCCTGCGGCGGCTGGAAGCGCTTCAGGCGCAAGGCATTGCCCAGCACGAACACCGACGACAACGCCATCGCGCCGGCGGCGAACACCGGCGAGAGCAGCACGCCCCACAGTGGATACAGCACGCCGGCGGCCACCGGAATCAGCGCGGTGTTGTAGGCGAACGCCCAGAACAGGTTCTGGCCGATATTGCCCATCGTCGCCTTGCTCAGGGCGATGGCGTTGGGCACGCCCTGCAGGCTGCCGGACATCAGCACCACATCGGCCGCCTCGATCGCCACGTCGGTACCGGTGCCGATCGCCATGCCGACATCGGCCGCGGCCAGTGCCGGCGCATCGTTGATACCGTCACCGACATAAGCCAGACGGCCATGCGTGGCCTTCAGCCGCTGCACCGCCTCGACCTTGCCTTCGGGCAGCACTTCGGCCACCACCTCGTCGATGCCCAGCTGGCGGGCGATGGCCTCGCCGGTACGGCGGTTGTCGCCGGTGATCATCACCACCTTCAGGCCCAGCGCGTGCAGCGCGGCGATGGCGGGGCGGGTGTCGTGCTTGATCGGGTCGGACACGGCGATGATCGCCGCCAGCACGCCATCGATGGCCGCGTACAGCGGGGTCTTGCCCTCCTCGCCCAGCCGCCGCGCGGCATCGGCGAACAGCGCCACGTCCAGGCCGAGCTTGTGCATGAAGCGGTCCGCGCCGACTTCCACGCGCACGCCGTCCACCTCGGCCCGCACACCGAAACCGGTGACCGATTCGAAGGCACTGATCGCAGGCAGCGTCAGCCCGTCCTGCCGCGCGGCGCTGACGATGGCGCGGGCGATCGGGTGTTCGGAGCGGTCTTCGACCGCCGCCACCTTGGCCAGCACACCGGCGCGGTCAAAGCCGTCGGCCAGCTGCAGGTCGGTCAGGACCGGGCGGCCTTCTGTCAGCGTGCCGGTCTTGTCCACCGCCACCACCTGCGCCTGCTTGAGCAGCTGCAGCGCCTCGCCCTTGCGGAACAGCACACCCAGCTCGGCGCCACGGCCGGTGCCAACCATGATCGAGGTTGGTGTGGCCAGGCCCATCGCACAGGGACAGGCGATGATCAGCACCGCCACCGCGTTGACCAGACCGAAGATCAGCGCCGGCTGCGGGCCGAGCAACAGCCACACCGCGAAGGTCAGCGCCGCCAGGGCCATCACGATCGGCACGAACCACAGCGTGATGCGGTCCACCAGGGTCTGGATCGGCAGCTTGGCGCTCTGCGCCTGTTCCACCAGGCGGATGATCTGCGCCAGTACCGTGGCCCCGCCCACGGCGGTGGCGCGCACGCCCAGCGTGCCGGTCTGGTTGACGGTGCCGCCGAT
>NZ_BAZI01000154.1 GCF_001310775.1 Stenotrophomonas pictorum JCM 9942 | reverse complement strand
CGAGCGCTGCGCATCCGGCACTCCGGGCAGCTGTCGTTCGCGCACCGCCACCTGCGGCGCACTCACCTGCGCATTGATCTCGGGTGACCTTACCGCCGCCATCGGCACATTGCGCTGCGTCGCGGTCTCGATCTGCCGTTCGGCCACCCCCAATTCGGGCGCCTGCACCTGCACCTGCACTTCGACCGCGCGCGCGCGCGGCTGGGTCAGAACCACCGGCTGGGAGGGCGCCACCTCGATCTGGCGTTCGCGGACCTGGACCTGTGGCAGCCGCAGCTGCGGCTGCAGCTCGACCGGGGCGCGTATCGACTGCATCCGCTGTGGACGCTCCATCGCGGTTTCGACCGTGCGTTCCCGTACCGCCGGCACCCGCGGGCTCACGATGGGCGCGTTCACGGCCGGTGGCGGCACCACGAACCGGCGGGTGGGCCGGGTCGTTTCAGTGACCTGCAAGGGTTGTTCGGCCGTCGGTTCGGGAACCGGTACCGGCTTGGACGCATCAATCGACATGCTCTCGAATGCGTCCATCTCCGCGGTCGAGTCCGGAGCAGCGACCGCCTCCTGCGCCGCGGCCGAAGCCGAAGACGACGCCGCGGCCGCTGGCTGCGCAGACGCCGGGATCACCGTGTCAGCCCCGGCATTGGCCACCTGCCCGGCTGCCACCGCGGCCTGCGGCGTACCGCCCCCCTCATCCTCGGGCGTACCGCGGCCGACGTATTCGACCTGTACACGCGCGCCCTCGTCGGCACTGTCCTCGGGGGCATTGCTACGCACCAGCGCGACCCACAGCAGCAGCATCGCAAACAGCAGATGCAGGCCGGCGCTGAAGAAACCGGCGAACCAGCGCAGCCCGCGTTGATCAGGCGGCGGCGGATCACCGCCATGCCAGAACATCAGCAGCATCGTGCGCCACAGCGGCACCACCGGCGCGGCGCCAGGGGACGGCCGCGCCGGTCTGGTCGCCGCCATGGCCAGCATCTCGCTATGGGTGAAGGCGGAGATCGCCCGGGATACGCGGGTCTGCAGCCAGTTGCTCCAGCTGTAGGGCATGCGCGTGCGGCGGTCGTGCAGAATGCTCACCTGCCGGCGCGCGGCCAGCAGATTTACCAGATCACTGACCGGTGTCCCCGGCATGCGGCGGGTGTCGCCTCAGCCCGCGGTTTCGCGCGGGATATAGGGCGCCTGACCGGTGTCGTGGTCGGTGGCGTCGCGTACCGCGGTGATACCGGGCACCCGGCCCATCAGGGTCTTCTCGATCCCCTGCTTCAAGGTCACATCGGCCATGCCACAGCCATGGCAGCCACCCCCGAAGCGCAGCAGCACCACCCCGTCGGCGGAGACTTCCTGCACCGCGACACGGCCACCATGCGAGGCCAGCTGCGGGTTGATCTCGTTTTCAACCACCCAGCGCACGCGCTCGACCATCGAGGCAGCCTCGCCGGGCGCTTCACCCTTGATCTTGGGCGCTTTGATGGTCAGCTGCTGGGTGCCGGCGGCCTGGGTGACGTAATCGATTTCGGCACCGTCCAGCCAGCCCACGCTGGTGGCATCCACATACAGCGTGAAGCCGTCGCAATCGATCGCCCACTCGTCGCCGAGCAGATCGGCTGGTTCGGCGAACTCCAGGCGCGCATCGGCGCGCGGCGTTCCGGGGTCGACGGCACTCAGGCGCACGCCCATGCCGGGCACGGCCTCGCGTTCGATGAGCTTGCGGAAATGGGTCTGAGCGGTATCTGAGATCTGGATCATGCGGGTATTCTAGCCGCGTCTTGGTTGACGCTGATGGGACACTGCTTCCCCGCGCACCATTGTCCAGTCCCCTGCCCGATGGAGGTTCCCGTGGCCCCTGACCTGATACCCCTGGCGCAAGCCAGCTGCATTCCACGCAAAGGCAGCGAGCATCGCCTCGGCCAAGCCCGTCTGGCCGAACTGCTGCCGCAGGTTCCCGGCTGGGAACTGGCCGAGAACGGCCAGGCACTGCTGCGCACCTTCCGTTTCGACAACTATTACCACACCATGGCTTTTGTGAACGCCTTGGCGTGGATTGCACACACCGAGGATCACCATCCGGATCTGGGCGTGCATTACGACCGCGCGGTCGTGCGCTTTTCCACCCACGACGTCGGCGGCCTGAGCGAGAACGACTTCATCTGTGCCGCCAAGGCTCTGCGCTAACGGAGCAATGACATGAAACTGCGCCTGCTGTTGGGCTCCCTGACCACCGTTGCCGTGCTCGGCGCCTGCAATTCGCCACAGCCACCGGCCAGTGCCGCGGTCGCCCCCACCGAGGTTGCCGCCTTGCAGACCCCGCCGCCGGACTATCCGGCCGAGCTGGCCTGCACCGGCGTAGGCGGAAAGAGCGTGCTGAACGTACTGGTCGGTGCACAGGGCACGCCGACCGACGTGACACTGGTCACCAGCAGCGGCAACAGCCAGCTGGACGACTCGGCCATCACCCGCGTGCGTGAATGGAAGTTCAAGCCGGCCACCCGCAACGGCCAGCCGGTCCCCACCACGATCCAGGTGCCGGTCAGCTTCAACCCGCCGCAACCCAAGCCGGACGAGTGCTTCGCGATCGAGGAGCGGATGCGCCGCGGCGGCTGAGCCTCTTCTCCCCCCGGCGCGCATCCGATGCACGAGATTCCCAGCGGCAATCTCTGGATCGCGTTCTCGTTGACGCTGGCTGCCGGCCTGGCCACCGCCATCGGCAGCCTGATGGTGCTGTTCTCGCGGCGCCCGAACCCGCGCCTGCTGGCGTTCGGACTGGCCTTTGCCGGCGGCGCGATGGTCTATGTGTCGCTGTCGGAAATCCTGAACAAATCCATCGCCTCATTCACTTTAGCCCATGGCGACAGACTCGGATTCACCTGGGGCACCCTCTCGTTTCTGGCCGGGGTGCTGCTGATCGCCGCCGTCGACCATCTCATACCCAACCCGCACGAGACCCTGGATACGCGGGACCCCGCCCTGCGCGCCGACAACCGCAACCACATCCGCCGCGTCGGCCTGCTGAGTGCGCTGGCGATCACCGCGCACAACTTCCCCGAAGGCCTGGCCACCTTCTTCGCCACCCTGGAAAGCCCCTCGGTCGGCGCACCGCTGGCCTTCGCCATCGCCATCCACAACATTGCCGAAGGCATCGCCATCGCCGTGCCGGTGTACTTCGCCACCGGCAGGAAATCCTGGGCCTTTGCCGCCAGCCTGCTGTCGGGACTGGCCGAACCGGTGGGCGCGGGGATCGGCTATTTCGCCCTGGCCGACATGCTCTCGCACGACACCTTCGGCGTCGTGTTCGGGCTGATCGCCGGGATCATGGTGTTCCTGGCGCTGGACGAACTGCTGCCGGCCGCCAAGCGCTACGCCCAGGGCCATGAGACCGTCTACGGCCTGGTGACCGGCATGGCCACCCTCGCCATCAGTCTGGTGCTGTTCAAATGGTAGGCGCTAGCGGCGCCCACCACCCCAGGCTCAGGCCAGCCGATTCAACGCCTCAGCCAGCTCCGGCGCCAATGGCGCATTGAGCAGATACGGGGTCTTGCCGCCATCCAGCGCGAACTCCAGCGAGGCGGCATGCAGGAACAGGCGTTTGAGCCCGATCTGCTCACGAAAGCGCTTGTTGACGGCAGGATCGCCGTATTTGTCGTCACCTGCGACGGGATGGCCGATATGCTGGGCATGCACGCGGATCTGATGGGTACGGCCGGTCTCGATCCGCACTTCACAATAGGAGTGCCCGCCGCGCCGCTCCAATACCCGGAAATGGCTCAGCGAGGGCTTGCCGATCGGATTGACCTGGACGTGACGTTCACCGCCCTGGCGCAGGCCGACATGCAATGGCGCATCCACGCTCATCACCCCGTCGGGCATGCGCCCGGCCAGCAGAGTCAGGTAACGCTTCTGGATGCCGCCATGGTCTTCCCGCAGCAGCGCCTGCAACTCGACCAGCGCCGAGCGCTTCTTGGCCATGATCAGCAGGCCGGAGGTGTCGCGGTCCAGGCGGTGCACCAGTTCCAGATTCAGGTTCGGCCGCAATACCCGCATCGTCTCGATCGCACCATGGCTGATTCCGCTCCCGCCATGGCTGGCGACTCCGGTCGGCTTGTTGATCACCAGCAACTTGGCGTCTTCAAAGACGATGGCCGCTTCCATCACCTGCAGGAAACTGGCGGGCGGGGGCGTCTTTTCTCCGGCCTCGGCGAGACTGACCGGGGGCACCCGGACCTCGTCCCCCGCCTCCAGTTTGCGCTCGGCCTTGGCCCGGCCACCATTGACCCGCACCTGGCCGCTGCGGACCAGTTTGTAGACCAGGCTGCGCGGAGCACCCTTGAGCTGGCCCAGCAGGAAGTTGTCCAGCCGCTGTCCGGCCCTGTCTTCAGGAACCTTGATCATGCGCACACTGGTTTTGCCCGCAGGCGAGGTGGGGCGGTGTTCGGAGTCAGTCATGAGCCTATTATTCTGTTACACTCGGGGGGCGATATAAGGGATTGATTTCGTTGGAAGTTGGTCAGGGCCAGAAGCCCCGCTTCCCACGAATCCGGCACAGTGCGCGGCCACCGCCCCCGGGGCGGCCATGTTAGCGGCTCGTCGGCGTCTCCGGCCATCGCCAGATGCCCAAAGCATCTGTGCTGGACGAAACATATGTCCCGTGCGACGCCCCCGGCCACGGCCGGATGCAGTCGCCGGCCCTGAAAAACCTAAAAACAAGAAACAGAAGCGCTCCCGCGGCCTGCCGTGGTGTTGCAGCGCTGGAAACCCAAGCCGCCCTACCCGCGCCTGCGCGAATGGGCGGTGACCCGTGTCCAGAGGCGAAACGCCATGGCGTTCCGCGCGGTAGCAGCGCGCGAGGAACGCACAATGAAGCGAATGCTGATCAATGCCACGCAGGCCGAAGAACTGCGCGTGGCCATCGTCGACGGGCAGAACCTGTACGACATCGATATCGAACAGCCATCCAAGGAACAGAAGAAGTCCAACATCTACAAGGGCCGCATCACCCGTCTTGAGCCATCGCTCGAGGCCGCCTTTGTCGAGTACGGCGGTGACCGCCATGGCTTCCTGCCGCTGAAGGAAATCTCCCGCGATTACTTCCAGGCCGGCGTTGACCACAACAAGGCCACCATCAAGGAGCTCCTGCGCGAAGGCCAGGAAATCGTCGTCCAGGTCGACAAGGAAGAGCGTGGCAACAAGGGCGCCGCCCTGACCACCTTCATCTCCCTGGCCGGCCGCTACATGGTGCTGATGCCCAATTCCCCCTCTGCCGGCGGCGTGTCGCGTCGCATCGAGGGTGAAGACCGCGCCGCCCTGAAGGAAGCGCTGGACAAGCTGAACATCCCCGACGACATGGGCGTGATCATCCGCACCGCCGGCGTCGGCCGCGATGCCGAAGAACTGCAGTGGGATCTGGACTATCTGTTGCAGGTCTGGCGCTCCATCGCCGAAGCCGCACTGACCAAGCCGGCCCCGTTCCTGATCTACCAGGAGTCGCGCCTGATCGTGCGCGCCCTGCGTGACTACCTGCGCAGCGACGTCGGCGAGATCCTGGTCGACACCGAAGAGCTGTACGAGACCGCGCGCGACTTCATGCAGCAGGTGATGCCGCAGACCCTGCGCAAGCTCAAGCATTACAAGGATGACATCCCGCTGTTCAACCGCTTCCAGATCGAATCGCAGATCGAGGCGATCTACGAGCGCAACGTGCGCCTGCCGTCCGGCGGCTCGATCGTGGTTGACCAGACCGAGGCGCTGACCGCCATCGACGTCAACTCGGCCCGCTCCACCAAGGGCAGCGACATCGAAGACACCGCCTTCCAGACCAATCTGGAAGCGGCCGAAGAAGTCGCCCGCCAGCTGCGCCTGCGCGACCTGGGCGGCCTGGTGGTCATCGATTTCATCGACATGTCCTCCAGCAAGCACCAGCGCGAAGTCGAAAACCGCCTGCAGAACGCACTGAAATACGACCGCGCCCGCGTCCAGCTGGGCCGCATCTCGCGCTTTGGCCTGATGGAAATGAGCCGCCAGCGCCTGCGTCCGAGCCTGGGCGAGTCCAGCCAGATCGTCTGCCCGCGTTGTGACGGCCAGGGCCGCATGCGCAGCATCGAGTCGCTGTCGCTGTCCATCATCCGCGTGGCCGAAGAGCATGCGATGAAGGAAAACACCGGACAGGTGCTGGTCCAGGCCCCGGTCGAGATCGCCAACTACCTGCTCAATGAAAAGCGCAGCGCGCTGCGCGAGATCGAGCAGCGCCACGATGCCCCGATCGTCATCGTCGCCGACGAGCAGCTGCACACCCCGCACTACGAAGTCACCCGCTTGCGCGACAACGAGCTGGGCGAGGAAAGCGCACGGCCGAGCTATCAGCGCGGCACCCCGCGCAAGCTGCCGGTACATGCCCTGACCAAGGCCCAGCTGAACATCCCGCCGGCACCGGCGGTAACCCAGGTCAAGCACAGCCAGCCGGCTCCGGTCCGTGAAGTGGTCGAGGCAATCCCGGCTCCCGCTCCCGTCGCAGCGCCCGCAGCACCGGTTGCCGGCGGCGTGATGGGCTGGCTCAAGCGCGTGTTCGGTGGCGA
>NZ_BAZI01000153.1 GCF_001310775.1 Stenotrophomonas pictorum JCM 9942 | reverse complement strand
CGGCCGGAT
Source organism: Stenotrophomonas pictorum JCM 9942 (assembly GCF_001310775.1). GTDB lineage: Bacteria > Pseudomonadota > Gammaproteobacteria > Xanthomonadales > Xanthomonadaceae > Stenotrophomonas > Stenotrophomonas pictorum. The sequence goes on along the minus strand of NZ_BAZI01000153.1, from coordinate 6,567 downwards.
CGGGGGTGGGGCGGCGGTCTTCGGGGGAGGTGTTGCTCATGGGATCTCCTGGGAGGGGGGCTGGGACGCCGGTGGAGGTTGCAGGGCGTTGGGAAGACCGACTCTATGGGAGCGGGGAGAAGGCGAGGGTGAGGACCGGCGGGGGCGGTGCCGCGCCAGCTGTGGGCGTGGTGGGAGCCTTGGCGCGCCGGCAAAAAAGCCTGACTCTTCGAGCAAACCGCCCCGTCGTCCGGTTAAACAGCCCGGGGTTCCGGGCTGAGGTGCTCGGCGGCCCGAGCAAAAATCTCAGACCACCGGGCAGATTGCTCCGCCTTTCCGAGCAGAAAACCTGGCGTTCCGGGAAAATTGCCCGGCGTTCCGGGCTCAGTTACCCGGCGCTCCGGGCAAAAAGCTCCGTCCATCGGGCAGATTGCTCCGCCTTTCCGAGCAGAAAGCTCGACGCTCCGGGCAAGTTGCCCGGTGTTCCGGGCTCAGATACTTGGCGCTCCAAGCGAAAAGCTCCGTGCGCCGAGCAGAAAGCTCGATGCTCCGGGCAAATAGCCCGGCGTTCCGAGCTCAGTTACTCGGCGCTCCGGGCAAAAAGCTCCGTCCACCGGGCAGATTGCTCCGTCGTCCGAGCAGAAAGCTCGACGCTCCTGGCAAATTGCCCGGCGGTCCGAGTAGTACGCTCGGCAAGCCTGGTCGGCCCGATCAGCGCCGTTCTGGCGCTGATACGGATGGACAGTGGACCCCGAGCGCGCCGTGGCTATTGGCAAAGGGCGATGGCGCGGGAGCGCTGGTCGATCATCACCGTCATCTGCTGCAGCACATGGGCACCCACCAGCAGTTCGGGATAACGCCCGGAGACACGGACCTCGACGTTGGCGAGCGTCACGTCGCCCAGGCGGAACGGGCCAGGCAGCTGCGCGCGCCCGGTTTCTAGGGTTGTGTTGGACAGCGTGCCGGTGCCGGCGCGTTGCAGCGGGGTGTCGGCCAGCTGGGCATACAGCGATTGCGGCAGCACGAAGCTCACGTTCGCGCCGGTATCCAGATTGCCGCTGGTTGCCACCCCGCCGATGGTCACCGGGATGCGGAAAGCGCGCTCGTAGCCGATCGCGCCCGGCTGCTCCTGAGCCAGCGCCAACGTCCGCGAGAAGTACAGGGTCTTTTCCGGATAATCGATGACCAGCAGCCCGTCGCTGAAGAACTCCCGGCCGAGGATGCCGGAGAACGTCTCGGTCGCCGGCTTGTTGCCGCTGTAATCGCGGGTGATGACCTCAAGATCGCGGTGGACGAGGCCGCCCAGTGCCAACGAATCCAGCCGTGTCACATCCGCCTGGGCACGGGTTACGCCATCGGAATTGTCCGCCTGCCCGTGAACCGTCAATCCCAGTGCCGAGACCAGACTGGTGTCCGCACGGCCCATGCCGCTGGCGCCGGTATCCACGGCAAACCGGAACGGCCCGCGGCCGTTGACGCCCACCGGAACGTAGATGCGGCCATCGATCACCTCGAACGGCACGCGCAGCTGCCAATCCGCCTCCGGCCTATCGGCCAGCGTGCAGGCGTCGGCAGCCAGCGCAGGGGCACCGGCGGACAGTGCCGCGCACAGCAAGGTTGCTGTCCCGATGGCGTGCCGGCCCCAACGCTTGCGTATCGATGCCGGCGATGACGCCAGCGACAGGGTCGGGAAGTGCCGCTTCATGGAGACATCCGTTGTGAGCAGAGGTGGGGCAACCTGTCACGGTGGTGGCCCCCTCGCCACCGGCATGCGACCGAGGGGCACAGCAACCGCCCAAGTGGGGAATACCGCGATGAAGCTTCTGAAGCGGCTACCACAGAGGGGCTGTCTGCGCACCGGCCGACACCGGGGACACGGGCATCGACCGGACATCCTGACGGGCAGGGAGGGGGCGGCTGTGGCGAATGTGCCGCGCTCGGGCGAAGCGGGCATCCGCCCCTGCCTGGGAGGGACTACAGCCCCAATACCTCGGCAGCGAATGCCTGCGCCGAAAAAGTATTTCCGGGTGGACCGCAATAGCGGCCCGATTGCGTATCCAGCACGTAGCTGGCACTGGCAAGCAATGAACCGTCGCCTCGATCCTTGATCTCAATGGTTTCACCTTGCAGTCCGAGCGGCCAGGGGAAATCGCGTGCCCGGGTCAGCACCGCATACCTGCCTTGTGGCTGCGGCACTGTGATGCCGTCCATGTTGTCCGGTGTGAACTGAAAGTAGCCTTGCTGTCCTTCGGGAGCGGTCGTCACCACAAAATCGAGCTTCCCACTACGCAGGAGGCCATTGCGCATGATTGCGCCATACGTTCGATATTTGAGTTTGGATGCCCGCGAACCTCGTGGTGCGATCGTCCAACTCCAATCCGGTGCCAGGAACACACTGCGCACGTCCTTTGCACGCCGCACAACCTGCATGCCTGCAGTGACGCAGCTGGCATCAAACACGCGATCCCGTTCCTTCGCGTGCGCCTGCAGTCCGCCAGATCCGGAAGCACCATAGATTCCATACATCATGGCAACCATTCCTCCGGCTGACAGGGCCGCCAGCAGGACTAGGCTTTCACGCCCAAGGCGGAGGCGGGCAAACTGTCCGGCCGCAAGCAGTGCCATCGACATCACCCACAGTGCATATCCCCAACCATAGGCGCTGACCGGCGACTGTGAAGATATTTCGTGCACGCGCACATGCCTATACAGCGGGAACGAAAGCGCCAATGCCAGCGCCACGACAGCCAGGATTGCCGAGGCCCGCGGTTTCTTTTGTGCCAGGAATGCCGCGATCAGAAATGCGGGATTGGCGAACCAGCCGAAATTCAATTCAAGTGCCGCTGCCCATCCCATAAGCAGCAGACCAAGGGACGACTGCGGCTCGAAATTCCCACCGACATAGATGGCCGGAAAGAAGAAGCAGGCCAGGTAACTGGCGACAGCCACAAATACATGGACGTTGAGCGTCACCGATCTCGGGTTCATGTTCATCCTGAAAGTCCAATCTGAAGGCCATAGGTGGACGCCAAACTTTCTGGAACGTTTTTTTTCAGCTGTCCGGTTTTCAACCACGAACCAGATCCAGCGGCTGCGACCGGCTTTCCGGTCATCACGGTGGACTGCACGGAGAAAGCTGGTGGCGACGTATGGACCGCTCCAGAAGCCACCGCTGGATGGCGCACAGGCCCGGAAGCGCCGGTTCCGAACTTCACCGGAACCGCAAAAAAAACCTCAACGGAGTAGCTCGGAGCTTATCCGGCGGATGGGAGCCGCCCGTCGCAGATGCTGGCGCGGCGGACCCAAACGCCAGCAGGCGGGGCATCTTCCATATCCTGCATCGCCTCGACGCAAACCGCTCTAGCGACGGCTGTCTTCGTAAACTGCAGCAACCTGCGCGAAGCTGGGGTTGGACATTCCCATGCCGTTGATAAATACGGCTGGCGCGCCCTGTTTGAAAACCTCGACGGTGCGATCCACCGCCGCACGCTGCTCCGCATCGGGATTTGCAAGCTCGAAGGAAATCGAGCTGCCCCTTTTGACGGGAATACCATGATCTTTCAGTGCCTGGATCAGGCTTCGGCCTTTTGCGCCTGCTCCGAAGGACAGTTGGGTGGCGCCAGAACCAATACGGTATTACGTGGTGTGCCGCCGGGCATTTCCACCGGAATGAATCCATTGCTGCTGACCCCGCTGTCTGCGGTGATCGTGGGAAGGGCGGAGGGGGCACGCTTGCTCCACCAGTTAAATCCGCCTGCCAGTCCCAGGGCGAGTAGAAGCATCATCCACAAACGCATGAGTCGTCTCCTTATGTGCTGTAAGTCGAATCGATGTCTGGGGCGCGTCGCCGCCGTGGCATCGGCGGTACGGTCCCTGGCACCTGCCAATCGGAATGAGCAAGCCCGCCAGGCGGGTGCGGCTTGAGCGAATGGCCGGGCCGTTGATCAGCCGAGTAGCCCGGGTAAGGTCATCGGCCGCACCCGGGGAGACGCCTCAATGCAGGCATTGAATAAGTCCCGGGTGCGCATTGCCTACCCGGGCGACTTGCTGGTTACGGCAACGGCGGTGGGTTGCCGGGCGCCGCCTGAGCCATGCTGGTGGCCGGTGCGACTGTGCCGCCCAGAACCGCCTGGGCGATCAGGTTGTCCAGACGGCGGACGTCCAGTCCCTTGTTGAGGTTGACCTTGATATGGCCGGCTTTGGTCCAGAGTTCGATCTCGGAGTTGAAATTGAACAGGCCGTGGCCGTTCTCCGACGACCACATATAGATCGAAGAGTACGGCAGCGAATAGATCTCCACCTTTTTGCCGGTGATGCCCTGCGCGTCGCGCACGATCAACCGCTTGTTGGTGAACACCGCTGAATCGCGGAAAGTCTTGTAGGCCGCTACGGCGGTCTCGCCGGGCACGAGGATATCGTTCACGTCCTGCGGAATCGGGCATTCCGATACCAGCGTCCATGCCAGAATTGCATTGGTTTCCATGTTGAAGCCGTCCCCGTAGTTGCGAGTTGTTGTGCGGTGGAGGCGGAATTGTAGGCGGCGCGCAGGTCAGGGCAATAGGTTTGAACTAATTGCTTTTGTAAAGGTGGATCTGGCACCGTACTTCGGCCCGGGTAAGGCCATCGGCCGCACCTGGGGAAACACCGCAATGCAGGCATTGACTGAGCCCCGGGTGCGCGTTGCTTACCCGGGCTACTCGCTGAGCGTGGACTCTAGCTGGTACTCCGAAGGATAGTCAGCAGGCAATGCATGGCCGAGCAAATACTGCTGGACGGGCCATACGCCGTACGGGTTTGGCGCACGCCCGGGCTCCCCGGCTTTGAAGTCGTCTGTTACGTCCAGAATTGACTGATCCCCAGGCAACAGCCTCAAAACGTCCGGGTCGCTTTCGAGCACTGCAAGGTAATAGCGCCCCACGACTAGCTTTATCCCGCAACAGCTGCCCTCTAGAGCTACTTTGGCCGTCGCTGGAGCAGCGCCCTTCAGTACACGGACGATGTTGATGTTGCCCTTGAGATTCGAAGGCCAAGGATAGGAATCTGCTAGTTCGAGCGATGTGAGACGGAAAACGAAGATGTGTTCCGCCCTAGCGAGATTTTCTTGAAACGAAGGCACGATCGGGTCAGAGCACGCAGATGCAGCCGGTGAGAGCAACAAGAGGACGGTTATAGCCAGGGCAGCAGCTTTCATAGGGCACCTAACACCTGAGTTAAGCCGCGCCGCGAAGCGGCGTCGGCTTGAATGAACTGTTAGGCCTGACTCCCGCCACGGCAATCAAAGCTCGATCCGCAAGTAGGCCCAGTGATTCTGAAGAAGTGGAACGAGCCTTTCCTTGAGAAGGTCAAGCGTCGCGTCTGTCGTTACAACAATCGCGTGCGAGCCATCACGACTGACTTCTGTGACGCCTTCTAGCCACTCGGCATCTTGAGCGAGTGCATTGAGGTGCATCTCAAACTCATGCTCTTCCGGCATGAAAGGACAATGCCTGTCGAGGTCCTCGCGGGTAATCTCCCTAAACACTACGCGATGCTGCATGCTTCCCCCTGTCAGGCCTAACGCCAGAATTAAGCCGCGTTGCGAAGCAACGTCGGCTTGGATGACTTGTTAGGCAGTGAGTGGCCAGAACGGTTTGATGCCGCAACCGTGCTCCCCAGCACTGCCGCCTTTTGCTGAGCTTGCCACAGACTGCGGGACGGGGCTTGCCCGGTGAGCCTTGAAGCGCGGTGCGACCGAAGCCGTGGCCAGGTGGTACCGGGAAACTGCCGAAGCCGAAACCACCTGAAGGTTTTGTTCCACCACGCCTAACGCCAGAATTAAGCCGAGTTGCGAAGCAACGTCGGCTTGAATGACTTGTTAGGTGGGATTGGCCTAGATGTTTAGCCACTGACCAAAACCACCCGCCTGAACTGCACGACGAAGGCTGATAGTGCCACAGCTTGCGGAACCGGGGCTTGCCACTGAAGCCATGCTGCGTGGAGCCGCCGAAGCCAGCTGCAATGATTGTGCAGCAGAAATAAAGCCTGGGCCGAAGCCGTGAACTTGCCAATGCGGAAAACATTGAAGAGCGGTGCCCGGAGCCAACTGGCAAACAGCTAATGAATTAGCCGAAGCAGAAACCATCACCAATTTTTACCAATGCCACCTAACGCCTGAATTAAGCCGCGCCGCAAAGCGGCGTCGGCTTGAATGAATTGTTAGTCGACACTCTCATTTTTCCGCTTCCCGCGTGCAACGAATACAAGAATTCCGAGAACACTGATGAAGCCCTCGACGAGGAATGCAGCCGGAACTTCAAAGTGACCCTCGCCGCCCCAGGATGGCCGCGAAACGCCAGGAAAAGACCCAAATAGGACAGAAGAAAAGAGGAAAGCGGTGAGCGTAAAGACTGCGGATCTGATCTGACCATCATTCAGTAGGCGTGTGCGCAGGAACCATAGCCAGATCAGCTGTGGTGCTCCGAAGATTGCGGTGAACATGATTGCCCCCGGAATGAACTCGTTCTCCGACATGACAGCGAAGAACTTGAAGCTGGCGACGCAGATGAATGCTAACGCAAGCAAGATGGGCTTCATTGAATCTCCACGTGT
>NZ_BAZI01000152.1 GCF_001310775.1 Stenotrophomonas pictorum JCM 9942 | reverse complement strand
CACGGTGACCTTGCCAAGCTCAGCGGCTGCAACTTAACCCGGGAAAAATGAAATTGCAATCGGGTAAAAGCCACTCTGTCAACCCCCTTTTGACCCATCAGTGGGACCCCTATGGACTATTCATTCATCTTGTACGTATTGGCCGGACTGCTGGTTGTGACCGGGATCGCAGGCGTCATTCTCCCCGCGCTTCCCGGGGTGCCCCTGGTGTTCGCCGGGCTGCTGGTTGCGGCGTGGACCGACGGGTTTGACCGGGTCGGCTGGCTCCCCTTGCTGTTGCTGGGCGTCCTGACCGCGATTTCGGTGGTGATCGACGTGCTTTCCACGGTGATCGGCGCACAGCGGGTCGGAGCCAGCAAGCTGGCCCTGGTCGGATCGGCGATAGGTACCGTGGCCGGCCTGTTTTTCATGCCGATCGGCCTGTTCGTTGGACCGTTCGCCGGTGCGCTGGCCGGCGAATACATCAACGGGCGCAAGCTCGGCCAGGCCACCAAGGTCGGACTCGGCACGTGGCTGGGCATCGTGCTCGGGGTCGCGCTGAAACTTGGCCTGGCGGTAGCCATGCTCGGCGTTTTCGCCGTGGCGTGGTTCTTCTGAGCGGGCCGCCGGTGTCTCATGACTCCCCCTGCACGAGACAATCACCGACAATCCCGCCTGACCTGACCACTTGCTCCGCAGCGGACATCCTTCCATGGCCCGCATCCGAAGCAGGCTTCAACTTTCCGCGACCGGATCATGCCCATGCGCAGCCTCCCGCTTCATCTCGCCATCCTGCTCGCTCTGAGCGGACCCAGCGCCTACGCGCTGGGACAGGAATCGATCACCGATCCGGCATCGCCACAGGCCTGTTTCGCGCTGGACTCCGATGCCAGCCGGCTGGCCTGCTACGACAAGGCACTGGGACGCTCGCCGGCCGATACCCGCGCCGCCGATGCCGCCGCCGTTGCCGCACAGCAGGCACGCAAGGAAGCCAAAGCCACCGCCAAGGCCCTGGACGAGCCGCTGCCGCGACGCAACGAGCTGTTCGCACATGACGACCTGGCCGCTGCCGCGGCCAACGCCGGGCGCGGTTCGCTGTGGGACAGCCGCTGGGAACTGGCCAGGGATTCGAAGTTGGGCCGTTTCCAGCTGCGTGCCTACAAGCCGGTGTACCTGTTGCCGGCATTCTGGACCAGCAAGCCCAACGTGATGCCGCGCTCGCCCAACCCGGCCAATTCGGTGACCCAGGCCGAGGAGCTGGAAAGCACCGAGCTGAAGTTCCAGCTCAGCTTCAAGACCAAGGTGGCCGAGAACCTGTTCGGCGACAACGGCGACCTCTGGGTCGGCTACACCCAGAGCTCGCGCTGGCAGGCCTACAACAGCGAAATCTCGCGCCCGTTCCGTGAAACCAACTACGAGCCGGAAGTGATGCTGGCCTTCCGCAACGGCTATTCGCTGTTCGGCTGGAACGGCCGCATGAGCGCAGTCAGCTTCAACCACCAGTCCAACGGCCGCAGCGACCCGCTCTCGCGCAGCTGGAACCGGGTGATCCTCAATGTCGGTCTGGACCGCGAGAACTGGGCAGTGATGCTGCGCCCGTGGTACCGCATTCCGGAAGGGCGCAAGGACGACAACAACCCGGATATCGACGATTACATGGGCCGTGGCGATGCCAGCGTCATCTACAACCGCAACGGCCATGAAGTGGCCCTGACCGGCCGCCACTCGCTGCGCAGCGGCGACCGCGCGCACGGCTCGCTGCAGCTGGACTACGGCTTCCCGATCAACAACCTGCTGCGTGGTCATGTGCAGGTGTTCGACGGTTACGGCGAAAGTATGATCGACTACAACCACCGCGCGACCTATGTCGGCGTCGGTGTCTCGCTACTGGAGTGGTTCTGAGGCAATGAAAGCGACAATCTGGCACAACAACCGCTGTTCCAATTCACGTGGCGCGCTCGCGCTGCTGCAGGAGGCCGGTGTGCAGGTGGAGGTCATCCACTACCTGGATACGCCACCGTCTGCGACCGAGCTGCGGACCCTGCTGGCCGAAATGGGCATGCCCGCCCGCGACCTGCTGCGCAGCAAGGAGGCCGCCTACAGCGAACTGGGGCTGGCCGCGCAGCTGGACGACGAGACAGCGCTGATCAACGCCATGGTCGCGCACCCGGCGCTGATCAACCGCCCGATCGTGCGCACGGCCAAAGGCACCGCACTGTGCCGCCCACCGGAAACCGTGAACGCCCTGCTCTGAGCCCCACGGGGCGACGGACCTTGGCGTTCCCGCCCCCGGCCCGCTACAACGTCTTGCCACCCACGGCGAGGATCGCCTCGTACAACTCCTCAAGATGCTGTCGTGGCAGAAACGCGCGATCGTTGATGAAGAATGACGGCGTGCCGGTGACACCACTGCGCATGCCGCTGTCTATATCGGCTTGGATACGCTGTCGGTAGGCCGGATCCTCCTGCGCCGCCACCAGCCCCTCTTCGGACAGTCCCAGCTCCCGGGTCAGCTGCCGGTAGAACTCCTCACCCAGCTGCGGCTGGGCGCTGTACAGCGCGTCATGCGCCTGCCAGAAGCGCCCGTATGTGCCTGCATATTCGGCCGTTACCGCCGCTGCCCAGGCCTGCGGATGCGACAGCTGCAACGGGAAGTGTCTGAAAACCACGCACAGCGAGCTGCCGAAACGCTGTTGCAGACGTTTGACGAGCGAAAACGCTTCGCCGCACGCCGCGCATTGGTAATCGCCGTATTCCACCAGCACGACCGGAGCGGCAAGGTTGCCGGCCACATGATCCTGCGCACTCGCCGGAACACCCAGGACACTCATACATGGCCTCCCCAATGATCGTTGCGGACCTGCCGGCCGCGACCAACGCGCGGGCTGCAGGAGAACCTACCCCGGCGACCGCGCTATCGGCGTGAAGCGCGGCCAACGCTCCAACTGCCACGGCACACCGTCTGGCCACCGCTCCACTTTCCCTGCGCCGATCCTGCAGGCAAAATCCCGCCACACCGACAGGAAGTCAGCGCATGCCCCGCAAGTACCGTTCGTTCTTCGCCTACACCTCGGCCCTGCTGGGCCTGTTGAGTCTGCTGGCGGTGGCCTGCTTCCACTTTCCCGAACTGCTGACCAGCCGCGAGTTCCGCGCGGTCTACAACGAGCAGTTCGCGCGCCACCTGCTGCTGGTCGGGCTGGCGGCCGCGTTCATCCTCGGCACGATGGCGATCCTGCGCGACCGCAACAAGCGCATCGCCACCCTCGGCGTGGGCAGTGCCACGCTGGCCGTGCTGCTGGGCGGCACCAATGTGCAGTTCGACGCGATCGGCCAGACGCCCTACTCGCTCGGCCTGGACTGGTTCGTGCTGTCGCTGTTCTTCTCGGCGCTGGTGTTCGTGCCGCTGGAACGTTATCTGGGCAAGCGCGCCCTGTCGCCGCTGCGGCCGGGCTGGCGCACCGACGTGGCTACTTCTTCATGAGCCACGTGCTGGTGCAGTTCATCCTGATCCTGGTCACCGCCTCGACCTCCACGGTTGCCGCACTGGCCGCCTTCCCGGCGCTGAAGAACCTGATCCAGTCGCTGCCGGTGTGGGCGCAGTTCCTGATCGCCGTGTTCGTGGCCGACATGGCGCAGGCGCTGCTGCATCGGGCCTATCACAACATTCCCTGGCTGTGGCGTTTCCACGCGGTGCACCATTCCAGCCGGCACATGGACTGGCTGGCCGGCTCGCGCATCCATTTCGTCGAGATCGTGCTGACCCGCAGCGCGGTGCTGCTGCCGCTGCTGATCCTGGGCTTCTCCACGCCGGCGGTGAACGCCTACGTGATCCTGGTCGGGCTGCAGGCAGTGCTGGCGCACGCCAACCTCGGCATCCGTTTCGGCTGGCTGGAATACCTGCTGGTACTGCCGCGCTACCACCACTGGCACCACGCCCGGCAGCAGGACTATGTGGATGTGAACTACGCCATCCATCTGCCGCTGGTGGACATGCTGATGGGCACTTTCAAACTGCCGCGCGACCAGGCGCAGTGGCCGGAGGAATACGGCGTGATGAAGCTGGAAACCGTGCCCAAGGGCATCGTCAGCCAGCACCTGATGCCGTTCCAGGGCGGGCGCAGGTACCAGGACCACGTGGACTGAAAGCTGCCGCCAAGCGCCCCGGCTCAGCGCCAGTCGCTGATGCCCTCGCGCCGGTAGACCTCGGCAAACGCCGGCCGGGCTTTCATGCGCGCGGCATGCGCGGCCAGCTCCGGCCAGCGGTCACTCGGACGCGGCAGGTTGCGGCTCCAGCGCATCAGCATGGTCAGCATGAAATCCACGGCGCTGAGCCGCTCACCGAGCAGGTACGGACCGGCGAGGGTGAGCTGGTCGGCGACCTGCTGCCATGCCGCCTCCAGCTGCACGCGTGCCCGTTCCCGGACCGCCTCGCTGTGGTTTTCGCCGGCCGGTTCGTGCGGGTAGAACCAGCTGCGATACGCCGGCATCAGGGTGTACACGCAGAAGCACATCCAGCGGTAGTAATCGCCGCGCGCCGGGGTTCCCGGTGCCGGTGCCAGCCCGGCCTGCGGATGCAGATCGGCCAGATGCATCACGATGGCCGCCGACTCGGTCAGCACCTGCCCGTCGAGCAGCAACGCCGGCACGCGCCCGGCCGGATTGATCGCCAGGTACGCCGGCGACTTCTGCTCGCCACGCTCGAAGTCCAGCTGGCGCAACGCGTGATCGATGCCCAGCTCGATCAGCAGCCAGTGCACCACCAGCGAGGCACTGCTTTGCGATCCATACAGCACGACAGACATGGCGTTCTCTCTGGCAGGCGGAACCGCATTCTAGCGACGTCTCCGGCGCCGGAGACGGGCCGCCGGTGCAACTTGAAGCCTTCGCCGGAAAACAAAACGGCCCGGGCAGAACCCGGGCCGTTTCGGTCTCGTCAGCAACGCCGGCGGTCTACTCGACCACCACCGGAATCTTGCCGATGCGGGCCTGCCATTCGCGCGGGCCGGTCTTGTGCACCGACTCGCCGGTGGAGTCCACCGCCACGGTCACCGGCATGTCCTGCACGGTGAACTCGTAGATCGCTTCCATGCCCAGGTCGGCAAAACCGACTACCTTGGAGGCCTTGATCGCCTTGGACACCAGGTAGGCCGAGCCACCGACCGCCATCAGGTAGGCCGACTTGTTGTCACGGATGGCATCGATCGCCGCCGGGCCACGCTCGGCCTTGCCGACCATGCCCAGCAGGCCGGTCTGTTCCAGGATCTGGCGGGTGAACTTGTCCATGCGGGTGGCGGTGGTGGGGCCGGCCGGGCCCACCACTTCGTCACGCACCGGATCGACCGGGCCGACGTAGTAGATGAAGCGGCCCTTCAGGTCCACCGGCAGCGGCTCGCCCTTGTTGAGCATGTCGACCATGCGCTTGTGCGCGGCGTCACGGCCGGTCAGCAGCTTGCCGTTGAGCAGCAGGGTCTGGCCCGGCTTCCAGCTGGCCACTTCTTCCGGCGTGATGCTGTCCAGGTCCACGCGGGTGCCCTTGGAGCGTCGTAGGTGATCTGCGGCCAGTCTTCCAGCGACGGCGGGTCCAGCATCACCGGGCCGCTGCCGTCCAGGGTGAAGTGGGCGTGGCGGGTGGCGGCACAGTTGGGGATCATCGCCACCGGCAGGTTGGCCGCGTGGGTCGGGAAGTCCTTGACCTTGATGTCCAGCACCGTGGTCAGGCCGCCCAGGCCCTGCGCGCCAATGCCCAGCGCGTTGACCTTCTCGTACAGTTCCAGACGCAGCTCTTCGGCACGGTTGGAGGGCCCACGGGCCTGCAGATCGGTGATGTCGATCGGCTCCATCAGCGCCTCCTTTGCCAGCAGCATCGCCTTCTCGGCGGTACCACCGATACCGATGCCGAGCATGCCCGGCGGGCACCAGCCGGCGCCCATGGTCGGCACGGTCTTGAGCACCCAGTCCACGATCGAGTCGGACGGGTTGAGCATGGCGAACTTGCTCTTGGCCTCCGAACCACCGCCCTTGGCGGCGACGATCACCTCGACCTTGTCACCTGGCACGACCTTGATGTTGACCACACCCGGGGTGTTGTCACGGGTATTGGTGCGCTTGCCGGCCGGGTCGGCCAGCACCGAGGCGCGCAGCTTGTTGTCCGGGTAGGCGTAGGCGCGGCGGATGCCCTCGTTGGCCATGTCCTCCACGCCCATGGTGGCGTCGTCCCAGCGCACGTTCATACCGATTTCCAGGAACACGGTGACGATGCCGGTGTCCTGGCAGATCGGGCGGTGGCCCTCGGCGCACATGCGCGAGTTGATCAGGATCTGCGCGATGGCCTCTTTGGCCGCCGGCGACTCCTCGCGCTCATAGGCGGCGGCGAGGTTCTTGATGTAGTCGACCGGGTGGTAGTACGAAATGTACTGCAGTGCGTCGGCGACGGACTGGATGAAATCTTCCTGCTTGATCGATGTCACGGCGTGCTCGCTTGCTTGGGGCTGGCGGGGGGTTCCAGCCGCACATTTTACGCCCTGCCGCCGGCCCGTGCCCTGCGGGCGTCCTGCCGGCAAGGAGGGATGTGGCGGGATCGCCCCCTCCGCAACGGCTTGGGGCCGGCCG
>NZ_BAZI01000151.1 GCF_001310775.1 Stenotrophomonas pictorum JCM 9942 | reverse complement strand
CCTTCGTCATCAATGGCCGCTATGCGGTGCAGGGCGCCAGCCACCGGAGGCGTTCGCCGAGGTGCTGGCCAAGGTCGCCGTCGAGCGGGCCCGCGCCGTTGCGCCGGGCCAGGATGAACCGGGTTGCGGGCCGGACGGCTGCAGTATCTGAGCGCGGAGTCTGACGCGGCGGGCGCCATCTGCGACAATGCGCCGCTACGCCGCGGTTTGCGGCGAACTGGAGCCCCCGCATGCTTTTGATCGGCGTCGCCGGCACTGAACTGACCGCGCAGGAGCGCGGCTGGCTGCAGCATGATGCGGTCGCCGGCGTGGTGCTGTTCAAGCGCAATTTCGCCTCGCGTGCGCAGGTGGTCGAGCTGACCTCGGCCATCCGCGCCGCGACCACGCGTCCGCTGCTGCTGGCGGTGGACCAGGAGGGCGGCCGGGTGCAGCGCTTCCGCGAAGGCTATAGCGATCTGCCGCCACTGGACGTACTGGGCAAGCTGCATGCCACCGATCCGGCGGCCGCGCTGGCGCTGGCCGAGCAGCATGCCTGGCTGATGGCCAGCGAGATCCGCGCCAGCGGCATCGATCTGAGCTTCGCCCCGGTGGTGGACGTGGGCCACGGCAATCTGGCCATTGGCAACCGCGCCTTTGCCGAAGATCCGCAGGTGGTCGCGGCACTGACCGCGGCCTATGTGCGCGGCATGCATGCCGCCGGCATGGCCGCCACGCTCAAGCATTTTCCCGGTCACGGCACGGTGCGCGAAGACACCCATGTCGACACCGCGATCGATCCGCGTCCGCTGCACGAAATCGAAGCCCACGACCTGCTGCCGTTCCGCGCCGGCATCGACGCCGGGGCCGATGCGGTGATGATGGCCCATGTCATCTACCCGCAGGTCGCCCCCGAGCCGGCCGGCTATTCGCCGCGCTGGATCAACCAGATCCTGCGCGAGCAGATGGGCTTCCGCGGCGTGGTGTTCTCCGACGACATCGGCATGGCGGCCTCGTTCGCGGCCGGTGGCGTCAAGGGCCGGGTCGATGCCCATCTGGATGCCGGTTGCGATGTGGTGCTGGTCTGCCACCCGGAACTGGTCGAAGAATCACTGCAGGCCGTGAGCGGCCGCAGCCTCAATACCGCCGCGCTGCTGGGCCTGATCGCCCATGGCGCACTGGCCTGGGGCGGCCTGCTGGCCGATGCCCGCCATGGCGATACCCGTAACCGTTTGCTTGAAACCCTTGGAAGAACCGCCTGATGTCCAAACTCACTCTTGAACAAGCCGTGGCCCAGGCCGATCTGCTGGTCGACCGTCCCACCATCGACGCCGCCATCGCCGCCATTGCCGATGCCATCGCCCGCGACTACAAGGGCGAAGTCCCGGTGTTCCTGTCGATCATGAATGGCGCGCTGCCGTTCGCCGGCCAGCTCGCGCTGGAGCTGGGCGCACGCGGCCAGGACGCCCAGTTCGATTACATGCAGGCCTCGCGCTATCACGGCGAGAATGGCGGCGAGCTGGTGTGGAAGCACCGCCCGGTCAGCGCCCTGTTCGGCCGTCGCGTGCTGCTGGTCGATGACATCCTCGATGAAGGCTTCACCCTGCAGGGCGTGCGCCAGTGGTGCATCGAGCAGGGCGCCACCGACGTGCGCATCGCCGTGCTGACGGTGAAGAAGCACGACCGCTGCCTGTCGGACGTCAAGGCCGATTATGCCGGGATCGAACTGCCGGACCGTTTCGTGTTCGGTTTCGGCATGGACGTCAGCGAAGCGCTGCGTCCGCTGCCGGCCATCTACGCGATGAAGGAATAAGACCGCGCTGTGCGGGCGCCCCGGGTGCCCGCCGTGCGAGGAAGGGGCGCAGTGGCGCTGCCGGAGATGACGTCTGGCCGCCATCGCCGCGCCAGACGTCATGATTGAAATGCATCAGGAAACAAGCATGGAACATATCGCCCTGGCGGTGATCGGCGGCACCGGTGTCTACACGCTGGCCGCACTGGATGAGGTGCGCAGCCACGAGGTGCAGACCGCCTACGGCGCGCCGTCCGGCCCGGTCCGGGTCGGCCTGTTGAACGGCCAGCGCGTGGCATTTCTGGCCCGTCACGGCGAGGGCCATTCGATCCCGCCGCACAGGATCAACTACCGCGCCAACCTGGCCGCGCTCAAGCAGCTCGGGGCCACGCGAGTGCTGGCGTTGAACACCGTCGGCGGGATCACCGACAACTTCGGGCCGCGCGTGCTGGCCTGCCCGGACCAGCTGATCGACTACACCTGGGGCCGTATTTCCACGCTGTGCGAAGAGGACGGCAGCGACGTGCTGCACGTGGATTTCGGCCATCCGTACACGCCTTCGTTCCGTGCCCGGGTGCTGGCGGCGGCCAAGGCCACGGGTGTGGTGATGCAGGACGGCGGCTGCTACGGCGCCACCCAGGGACCGCGCCTGGAAACCAACGCCGAAATCGCGCGGATGCGCCGTGATGGCTGCGATCTGGTCGGCATGACCGGTATGCCCGAGGCCGGCCTGGCCCGCGAGCTGGGGCTGGAATACGCCTGCCTGGCCATTGTCGCTAACTGGGCGGCAGGTTGCGGCGAGGCCGAGGAAATCACCATGGCCGAAGTGCTGGCCAACGTTGAAGCCGCCTCGGCGGGTTTGCCGACTTTGGTGGGTGAATTGGCCCGGGGGTGATTGTCATCCCGCCTTAAGGTTTGCATACTCCGTTTGTGCGCTTCATTCAGCGTGCATCAATCCATTCATCGAACAAGGTCTCGCATCACCATGCCGAACGGTACCGTCAAGTGGTTCAACGACGCCAAGGGATTTGGCTTCATCTCACCGGAGGACGGCAGCGCCGACGTCTTCGCGCATTTCTCCGCGATCAATTCCAAGGGCTTCCGCAGCCTGCAGGAAGGCCAGCGCGTCAGCTATGACGTGACCCAGGGCCCGAAGTGCCCAGGCTTCGAATATCACGCCGGCCGAGTGATTCACCCGGTTGCGCTGGAAAACCCCGCTGCGGCGGGGTTTTTTTTTAGTCGCCCACGCTGGCGATGACAAGGACGGAAATGCGTAAAGCGTTGGATATCGCCATCGTCGGTTATGGCACGGCCGGGCAGGCGCTGGCGGTGTTGCTCACCCGCGATGGGCACCGGGTGCAGGTGTTCGAGCAGGCGGCCGCGCCCGGACCGGTAGGCGCAGGCTTCCTGCTGCAGCCCAGCGGATTGCAGGCGCTGTGGCAGATGCAGCTGCTGCCGCAGGTGCTGGAACATGGCGCGGTGGTGCGCCGCCTGTATGGCGAGACGCCCTGCGGACGCGCGGTGATGGACATGCGCTACGCCGGGCTGGATGCACGCCTGTGTGGCATCGGCATGCAGCGCGGCGCGTTGTTCTCGCTGCTGGATGCCGCGTGGGCCGGGCGCGAGGCGTTGCATGTCGACAGCCGCATCACCGCGATCGACGACTCGCTGCGGCGGGTGCAGGACCACCACGGCCGCTGGCATGGCCCATTCGATCTGGTGATCGCCACCGACGGTGCGGCCTCGGCACTGCGCGCGCAGGTGCAGGGCACCCGGCTGGATCGCGTCTATCCGTGGGGCGCGCTGTGGTGCCTGTTGCCGCGCGGCGGCTGGCCGCATGGCGATGAGCTGCGCCAGCGCTATGTGGCCGCGCGCAAGATGATCGGGTTGCTGCCGGTGGGCACCCGTCCGGGCGATGCCGAGCCACGGCTGAGTTTCTTCTGGAGCCTGCCGCGCGAGCAGTTCCCGGCCTGGGAACAGGCCGGGCTGGAACCGTGGCTGGAAGAGATCGGCACGCTGTGGCCGGAGGCGCGCGAGCGCTTGCAGCATGTCACGATGCAGTCCCAGCTGGCACGGGCCAGCTATCGCGATGCGGTAATGGAGCGCTGGTACCGCGGCCGGCTGGTGCTGGCCGGTGATGCGGCGCATTCGATGAGTCCGCAGCTGGGGCAGGGGGTGAACATGGCCCTGCTCGATGCGGTGGCGCTGCGCGATGCGCTGCGTGCGGAGCACGGCGTGGATGCCGCGCTGGCCCGCTACCAGGCCCAGCGCAAGGCGCACGCCTGGCTGTACCAGTTCTGGAGCCGCTGGCTGACGCCGATCTTCCAGTCCGACCGCGATTGGGTGGCCCGCACCCGTGACGTGCTGTTCCAGCCGATGGGGCGGCTACCGGGCGGTCGCGGCCACATGCTGCGGGTATTGAGCGGAACCCAGCAAGGCCTGTTCGGCAAGCTGCCGCTGGCGCCGGACTTCATCCAGGCGCTGGCGCTGTCGGCGGGAAAACCGGCCGCGTAACCCGGCGGCCCCGGCGTTGCGGCAGAATCGGGCCGACACTGTCACCCGGGCATCGCCATGGCTACGCCACCGTTTGAGACCCACGTGGTCCAGAACCAGCCGCCGCCGTTCGAAGGGCGCAATCTCTGGCGCGATGATGCGGCGTTGCGCGAAGCGGTGGCCCGCGAGGGCGCCGCGCCGTTTGCCGGGGTACTGGACGGCTATGGGGCGCTGGCCGGCGGTGAGCTGTACCGGCTGGGGTTCGATGCCAATGGCCAGCGGCCGCGGTTGCGTACGCATGATGCGCAGGGACATCGGATCGACCATGTCGAGTTCCATCCGGCCTATCACCGGCTGATGGACGTGGCCAAGACCCAGGGCGTGGCGGGGCTGTCCTGGCATTCGCCCCAGCCCGGCGCGCACGTGGCGCGTGCGGCGTTGAGCTATCTGCATCACCAGGCCGAAGCCGGCACCAGTTGTCCGCTGACGATGACCCACGCCGCGGTGCCGGTACTGCGGCAGGTGTCGGCGCTGGCCGACTGGGCCGCCAAGGCGGCCGCGCCGTTCTACGATCCGCGTGATGTGCCGGTCAGTGACAAGGCCGGCATCACCCTGGGCATGGGCATGACCGAGAAGCAGGGCGGCTCGGACGTGCGCAGCAACACCACCCGTGCCACTGCGTTGGCGACCGACGGCGAGTACCGGCTGGTCGGCCACAAGTGGTTCTTCTCCGCGCCGATGTCCGATGGCTGGCTGGTGCTGGCGCAGGCGCCGGGCGGCCTGAGCTGCTTCCTGATGCCACGCCGGCTGCCCTGCGGGCGGCGCAACGATTTCCGCCTGATGCGGCTGAAGGACAAGCTTGGTGACTGGGCCAATGCTTCCAGCGAGGTCGAGTTCTGCGGCGCGTGGGCACAGCGGGTGGGCGGTGAGGGACGCGGCGTGGCCACCATCATCGAGATGGTGATGCTGACACGGCTGGATTGCATGCTCGGCTCGGCGGCGCAGATGCGCATGGCGCTCGCGCAGGCGCTGCATCACGCCCGGCACCGGCGCAGCTTCGGCAAACGGCTGGTCGAGCATCCGTTGATGGCCAATGTGCTGGCCGATCTGGCGCTGGAATCGGAGGCGGCTACCACCTTCGCGCTGCGGGTGGCCGGGGCGGTGGATGCCGCCGGGCACGATCCCGCCGAGGCGGCGTTGGCGCGCATCGCCACGGCGCTGGGCAAATTCTGGATCTGCAAGCGCGCGCCGGGTTTCATCAACGAGGCACAGGAGTGCCTGGGCGGCGCGGGCTATGTCAGGAGTCGATGCTGCCGCGGCTGTACCGCCAGGCGCCGCTCAACTCGATCTGGGAGGGCAGCGGCAACCTGCAATGCCTGGATGTCCTGCGTGCGTTGGGCCGGGAGCCGGCGACGCGGTCGGCGCTGCTGCACGAACTGGCGCAGGGGCAGGGACGCCATGCCGGCTATGACAGCGCGGTGCAGCGTGTCCGTTCGATGCTGGTCGAAGCGCTGCCCGGCGAGGGCGTCGCGCGGCAGCTGTCGGCCATGCTGGCTACGCTGTTGCAAGCGGCCGCGTTGCTGCGCGCGGGCAGCCCGTTCGCGGCGGCATTCATTGAAACCCGCTGGGGCGCCGGCGTGTCGATGCCGTGCTACGGGGCCTTGCCCGCGCACCTGCCCATTGCCGGGATACTGGCCCGGGC
Organism: Stenotrophomonas pictorum JCM 9942; assembly: GCF_001310775.1. Lineage (GTDB taxonomy): Bacteria > Pseudomonadota > Gammaproteobacteria > Xanthomonadales > Xanthomonadaceae > Stenotrophomonas > Stenotrophomonas pictorum. Next base: position 668 of record NZ_BAZI01000151.1, on the reverse strand, counting down.
CTTGCCTGCAGACTGATCAGCCCGCGCCATCCAGGTGTCCATCAAAGCGCACCACCTGGTTGCGGCCGGTGCGCTTGGCCCGGTACAAGGCCGCATCGGCCTTGCGCAGCAGCGTCAGGCCGGCCACGCCGTCTTCCGGATACGTGGCCACCCCCAGCGAGATGGTGATCGGCGGCAGGGTTTTGCCATTGAACGGCACCGACAGCTGGGACACCGCCAGTCGCAGTTCTTCGGCATGCCGCTCGGCGGCCACGCCATCGGCTTCGGGCAGGATCAGGGTGAATTCCTCGCCACCATAGCGGCAGGCGATGTCCTCGCCACGCAGGCGCGAGGAGAACAGTTGCCCCAGTGACGCCAGCAGGGCATCACCGCCGCTGTGGCCCTGGGTGTCGTTGAAATTCTTGAAGTGGTCCACGTCCAGCATCAGCACCGACAGTGGCAGCGCGCGGCGTCCGCAACGGGCCAGTTCGCGGGTCAGGGATTCTTCCAGATAGCGCCGGTTGTACAGCCCGGTCAGCGGATCGCGGATGGACTGCAGCCGCAGCGATTCGCGCAGGCGCAGGTTGCTCAATGCCAGCGACAGCTGTTCCATGGCCGATTCGGCGATGGCCAGGCGCGGCAGCGGCCCGGGGCCTGGCCCACACAGGAACAGGAAGCCGATCTGGGCG
>NZ_BAZI01000150.1 GCF_001310775.1 Stenotrophomonas pictorum JCM 9942 | reverse complement strand
CCGCATAGCGGATACCGGCGTTCAGGCCGGACAGCGCCTGCCGCAGCGCCCGCACGCGCTGGCGCAGCGCCGGGGCCGAGTACACATACAGCGGCGTGCCTTCGCGTGCGGCCAGCGCCGGCAGATCCACCTGGTCGAACGTGGCCGGCAACCCGTCCCGGCGATGTTTTTCCACAACGTGCTCCAAAGCAGTGCTCCAGAAAAAAGGCGGCCCCACTGCACGGGGCCGCCGGAGGGGAATCTCAGAACCGATGGACCGTCATTGACGGACGCGGCCGGTTCAGAAGTTCCAGGTCACCACCAGATTCGTATAGCGCGGTGCCTGCCAATTGGTGCCTTCGCCGAAGTAAGGCATCTTTGTCCCCGGGGTGCTCTCGTAGCGGGAGTGCACATTGACCACGGTCTGCCGGTTGAGCAGGTTGTACACCGACAGGCGAGCCTTCAGGTCGATGCCTTCCACCGGCAAGGTCCACATCACGCTGGCACCCATATCGATCACCCAGGGCATGCGGCCGAAGGCGCCGCGTCCGGAATACTCCAGCTCGCGGGTCGCCCAGGTCGAGCAGTTGGCCTTGCACAGCCACCCGGAGCCACCGCCACTGTATTCACCCGGGCCACCGGCATTGCGGTTGTCGTCCGGCCACACCACGCCGAACGCGGTGATCGGGCCGCCCGAGCGGGCCGACAGCGTGCTGCCGAAGGACCATTGCTCATTGAGCTTGAAGGTGCCGCGCAGCTTGAACTGGTGGCGGGCGTCATTGAAGGTGACACCGAAACGCTCGTTGACGGCCGGGTGATCGTAGTACTGCACCAGGTTGGTGTCGTTGTAGCCGGTATCCGAATTGACCGGCCCTTCGATATTGCCCTCGCTCTTGGACAGCAGGTAGCTGGCATTGAACGACCACTTGTCATTCCAGGCACGGTCAACCTGGAACTCCAGCGCCTTGTAGGTACGCTTGGGACGCTTGTAGCCCATGATGTTGCCACTGCCCAGGGCCTTGTAGCCGTCCTTGGACGAATCCAGCGTCACCCAGCTCTCGGTATCCGGGCACCACAGCTGATTGGTTTCACCCGGGTTGATGATCGGCCAATCTCCGGAATACCAGGCGCAGCCTTCCACATGGTTGATGCGCGCATCTTCCACCGCACGCGTCATACGGCGGTAGGTGGCGTTCACGCCGTAGGACCACTCCTCGTTGATCGCCTGCTGGAAGCCCAGGATGTATTCGTCCTGGAAGACCTGCTTCAGGTCACGCGCCACCGCCGTGCGCACATCCGTCGGTGCCGGGGCATTGCCATCGGTGTTCACCGGGCCGATCTGCTGGCCGAGCACTGGAACCAGGTAGGTATTGCCGGTCGAGCTTTGCTTCTGTGCCCAGCCATTGAGCGCATAGTAGGTGTGCTCGTCGGTGGTACCACCACCGAAGTAGTCGGCGATCTTGTTGGTGAGCGGGGTGTAGTAGCGGCCGGCGTTACCAAACACCTTCATCGAGCCATCGCCCTTCACGTCCCAGCTGAAGCCCAGGCGCGGGGAGATCATGTCGGTGAACTTGCTCTTGGCAAAGGTCGCACCGGAAGCCAGCTTGTTGTGGAACTGGTCAAAGCGCACGCCAAGGTTCAACAGCAGGTTCGGCGTGACATTCCAGTTGTCTTCCACATAGAACGCCTGCGCCTTGGTGCTCACCGGCGAGCCGGTAACCTTGTAACGCGCATCGATGATGTCGGTGACGCCGGGGGGCAGCACCACGCCATTGACCGAACTACCGGCGTTCACCACCAGTGCCTGGTACATGAACCCGTCGCCCGGATAGACCACCGAGCTGTCCGAATCCATCACCTCCTGGTCCATGCCGAAGCGGACCAGGTGATCGCCCAAAGTCCATTCGAAGTCCAGGCGCGCCGCCTCTCGCTTGTCCTCGCGGCTGCTGATGGCGGCATTGGTCGGGTGGCAGCCCTCGTTGGTCTTGGGGCCGTACTTCTTGGTGTAGCTGGACGCCAGGGTGATGATGCTGCACTCGGCATCCAGCGGGCTGTTGCTCATGGCACTGCGCTTGTTGACGCCGTACATCGCCTTGGCGACAAAGTTGTCGGTGAGGCTGCCGGTATAGGTCAACGACCAGTTGTCGCCACCGGAGGAACCGCTGCTCTGGCCGCTGGAATCACCGAAGATGTTGGTATCCCAGTTGTAGTTCTCATAACTGGTGGTGACCGAATCGGCCTTGTCCGAGAATGCCAGCAGCTCCAGGCGGTTGTTGTCGTTGATGTACCAGTCGAGCTTGGTGCCCCAGAAATCGTTGTTGCTCTTGGTCTTCCACGCCTCGGTGGTGTCCACGTCCTGCGATTTGCTGTCGCGGTTCTCGTACATCGCGAAGAAGAACAGCTTGTCCTTCATGATCGGACCGGAAGCCCACACATTGGTCTTCGTCAGCGGGCTGCGATCGCGGCTGGTACGGTCGCGCTCGTCGATGGTGCCGTCGCTATGGAAATGGTCCTTCTTCGCCGAAGCCCATGCCGAGGGCTCCATGGTGACTTCGACGCCGCCCTTGAACTCGTTGCTGCCGGAACGGGTGATGGCGTTGATGACGCCACCGGTGCTGCGGCCGAACTCGGCCGAGTAGCCTCCGGTCTTGATCTGGAACTCTTCGTAGAAATTGAAGGGCACCGTCGAGAAGCCCTGGCGACGATAGGGGTCGGTGACGTTCAGCCCGTTGATGTAGGCCACGTTCTCGGCGACGGAGGAGCCGCCGAAGCTCAAGCCGCCGAAGCTTGAGCCCGAGCTCACCACGCCCGGCGCCAGCAACGCGACCGCGGCCACGCTCTGGTCCACCGGCATGCGCGAAAGCTCTTCGCGGTTGATGTTGAATGAGGACTCGGTCGAGTACACGTCCACGCGGTTGACGATGCGCGAACCAAGCACCTGCACCGAATCCAGAGTCACCGCGCCGCCGGCGGTGGCGCCACCGAGGTTGACCGTGGTGGTGCCGCCCAGCGACACGTTCACGCCCAGCGGTTCCTTGTCGGTCTCGCCATCACGCTTGACCTGCAGGCTGTAGTCGCCGACCGGCAGCTGGCTCAGGCGGTAGGCACCATCGGCGCCGACGGTCACGGTACGGGTCAGACCGGTGGCCTTGTTGGTGATGGTGATCTGGTCACCGGAACTTGCCCGGCCGGCGATCGCACCGGTGGCACTCTGTGCCATCGCGCTCGGCGCCAACGCCCCCAGGCACGCGCCCAGCGCAACCGCCAAAGCCGCTTTCTTCAACATTTTCGTGTTCATCCCCTGCTCTCTCCTGCAGATATTGAAAGTACCGCGCAAAACAACTTGTTATGCCGCTGCCCGTGGCACAGCCGGTCACTGGCAGTGGGAGTTCCCCTGATCGAAACGGAAAGGCTGCCTGTCCCGGCGCGCCAGCAGGCGACCGCGTTGCCCACCCTCGCCCGGCTCGCCTGTCGCTCCCTCCGACATGCCGACCGTCAGGCCCGGCAACGCACCGCCCGGACATCGATTGGCGGGAAGCAACGGGATGAAGATTTGGCGAATGGCTGGATCCACGGCAACACTTCTCTGGTGCAGGGTGGTGACGGCTGTGTACCACGCACCCGACAGCCGGTCAATAATTTATTCTTGCTTTAATTGGCGAAAGGAATAAATATTCCAAGGCACCATCAGAGGGGAACGCTCCAATGACCACCATTCCGGCGCAGCTGTTGCACCGACGCCTCGCCCCGCTGACCCGGGCCCTGATTCTTGCCACGGCGCTGTGCGCCGGACCGGCGTTCGCGCTGACCCTGTCACCGCCCAAGCCGGCCGCGCAGGCACCCGCCTACGCCGGCATCATCGGACTGGAGGAACGCCTGCTGGCGCCGCAGCCGTGGATCGCCCAACTGCCCGATGCCGACAAGCTGATCCTGGACCGCGCCGCCATCGCCGCGCAGAACGCGCGCATGCGCCAGCTCGACACTTCGATCATCGACCTGCGCGCCCTGCCGGCGACACTGCCGGAAGTACTGGTGCGCGAGCACATCGACGGCATCTCCCGCCTGCCAACCCGCCCGCTGTACGACGTGCAGGGCAAGCGGGTCGGCGCCGACCAGCTGCGCGCGATCAGCGACAACCTGGCGCTGGAGCGCATTCCGGCCAGCCGCCCGATCCAGTACGGGCTGGTGGTGCACCGCGCCGCGCTGCGTGCTTTCCCCACGGCGCTGCGGGTGTTCAGCAGCCAGGGCGACACCGACATCGACCGTTTCCAGGAGTCGGCGCTGTTCCCCGGCGACGCGGTGGCGGTGCTGCATGAAAGCGCCGACGGCCAATGGGTGTTCGTCGCCAGCGAACGCTACGCGGCATGGATGGAGAAGCGTTTCATCGGGATCGGCAGCGCCGGGCAGGTGTTCGGTTACGGCGCGCAAGGGCCGTACCGGGTGATCACCGCGGGCAAGGCCTTCACCGCACACACACCGGAGGAACCGCGTGTGTCCAACCTGCAGCTGGAGATGGGCCTGCGCGTGCCGGTGCTGGCCGACTGGCCGGCGATGGAGCCGGTCAACGGCCAGCAGGCCCATGCCGGCCATGTGATCCAGCTGCCGGTGCGCAACGACGATGGCAGTCTCGGCTTCGCACCGGCGCTGCTGCCGCGTTCGCAAGAGTCTTCCGACGACTACCTGCCGCTGACCCAGGCCAACCTGATCACCCAGGCGTTCAAATTTCTCGGCGAGCGCTACGGCTGGGGCCATTCCTACGACACCCGCGACTGCAGCGGCTTCGTCTCGGAGATCTACCGCAGCTTCGGCGTGCTGCTGCCGCGCAACACCAGCGCGCAGGCGATCAGCCCGGCCTTGAACCGCGTTCCTTTCACCGACAAGGACAGCAAGGCCAAGCGCAGTGATGCGATCGCCGGGCTGCAGGTCGGCGACCTGGTCTACATCCCCGGCCACGTGATGATGATGCTGGGCGACGCCAATGGCCTGACCTGGGTGATCCACGACACCTCCGGTGGCAGCTGGTACGGCGCCGACGGCAAGCGCGTGCACGCCAGCCTCAACGGCGTCTCGGTGACCCCGCTGCAGCCGATGATGGCCAGCGACACCGCCAGCTATATCGACCGCATCACCAACATCCAGCGCATCCGCCCGCAAGACACCAAATGAAGATCACCGACATCGAACTGGGCATGCTCCGCGTGCCACTGAAAACACCGTTCAAGACCGCATTGCGCACCGTGGAATCGGTGGAGGATGTGGTGGTTCTGGTGCGCACCGACACCGGCCATACCGGCTACGGCGAGGCCCCGGCCACGGCGGTGATCACCGGCGACACCCACGGCTCGATCATCGAAGCCATCAACAGCTTCATCAAGCCGCGCCTGATCGGCGAGGACATCGGCAACCTCAACCGGATCTGTGGCCTGATCCAGTCCTCGCTGGAACGCAACACCAGCGCCAAGGCGGCGGTGGAAATCGCCATCTACGACCTGTGGGCGCAGCTGCACGGCGCGCCGCTGTACCAGATGCTGGGCGGCGGCGACCCGGTGATCACCACCGACATCACCATCAGCGTGGACTACATCGACAAGATGGTGGCCGACTCGCTGTCGGCACTGGACCGCGGCTTCGAATCGCTGAAGATCAAGGTCGGCAAGGACATCGGCCTGGACATCGAGCGGGTCAAGGCGATCCACGCCGCGGTCGAAGGTCGCGCCCTGCTGCGCCTGGATGCCAACCAGGGCTGGACCGCCAAGCAGGCGGTGTACGCGATGAACGCGCTGGAGAACGCCGGCGTGGTGCTGGAACTGCTCGAGCAACCGGTCAAGGCCAACGACATCGCCGGCATGAAGTACGTCACCGAGCGGGTCAACACGCCGGTGATGGCCGATGAGAGCGTGTTCAGCCCGCACCAGGTGTTCGACCTGATCCAGCAGGGCGCCGCGGACATCATCAACATCAAGCTGATGAAGACCGGCGGCATCTCCAACGCGATCAAGATCGCCGACATCGCCGCGCTGTACGGCGTGCCGTGCATGATCGGCTGCATGCTCGAATCGAGCATCAGCGTTGCCGCCGCCGTGCACCTGGCGGTGGCCAAGTCCGGTGCGATCAGCAAGGTCGATCTGGATGGTCCGTCGCTGAGCCAGTTCAATCCGGTCGAAGGCGGGGTGATCTTCAACGAATCGGAGATCAGCATCACCAATGCGCCCGGCCTGGGCATCATCGAAGTGCGCGGCCTGGAGATGATCGCCGCATGATCGCGATGGCAGCGGCAACCGTTCTCTCTCCGGTTGCCGCTGCCGTCTGCGGACCACGGTCTGCCCGCGGCGGCGTTCCCCTCATCGCCATGAGGCGCCACGGCCGGCCGCAATCCCGTAGAGTCGCCCCCAGCCCAACCGCCGATCGCTCATGGCCCCGCTGCTGAAAATCCGCGCAGAACGCGAACACATGTCGGCGATCGAACGTCGCATCGCCGATTTCATCCTCGACAACGCCCACCTGCTGCGCGACTACTCCTCGCAGCAGCTGGCCAATGCGCTGGATATCAGCCAGTCCAGCGTGGTCAAGTTCAGCCAGAAGCTGGGCTTCAAGGGCTACCCGGACCTGAAGTATTCGGTCGGTGCCGCGGTGGCGGCGGCCGGCAACGGCGAGAGCACGCGCTGGCCGCCCGAGGAG
>NZ_BAZI01000149.1 GCF_001310775.1 Stenotrophomonas pictorum JCM 9942 | reverse complement strand
TCGCCGGTCACCGCCGCGCCCAGCGGGTTGTCGGCGACCACGCTGACCATCGCCACGTCGTGGCCGAAGTGGGCCAGCGACACGCCGACATTGGCCTCGGCGCCGCCACAATGCACCTCCAGCGCCGGGCTCTGCAGCAGCAGCTGGTTACCGGGGGCGCCCAGCCGCAACAGCAGCTCGCCAAAGCAGACCACACGGGGGAAATTCATCAAGCGCTCCTGCTTGCAGTCGATTTCCGGGAATGATGGCACGGAAGTTTGACCATCGGTGTCATAAGTGGATCCTGTCCCTGCTGTCCTGTCCCGCACTGCCCGCCAGCAGTGCCTGGACAACGGTTTGGCACGCGTTTTCCCCCTGCTGCAGTGCAAGATGCTCCTCTTTCACGCAGCTGCTACTTTCCGTTTTGACTAGCGGTGTCATTCAGCGGATGACACAACAAGAACACCGCATCACATGTAGACCTTGGAGAGGGGAAGCACATGGATCCACGTAACGCGAAGAAAAAGACACCGGTTACCTTGCTCGCTTTGGGCATCAGCCTGGCCCTGCACTCCGGTGCCGTGCTGGCGCAGGATGCCGGCGGCGCAGCCGCGACCGAACTGGACACCGTCACCGTCACCGGCTACCGCGCCAGCGTCGAGAAGGCGCTGGACATCAAACGCGGCGAGAGCGGCGTGGTCGATGCGGTGGTTGCCGAGGATATCGGCAAGTTCCCCGACAGCAACCTGGCCGAGTCGCTGCAGCGCATCCCCGGCGTGGTGATCACCCGGGATGGCGGCGAAGGCCGCAACATCTCGGTGCGTGGCCTGGGTCCGGATTTCACCCGCGTGCGCATCAACGGCCTGGAAGCGCTGAGCACGGTCGGCAGCAGCGACGGCCAGGGCGGCACCAACCGCGGCCGCGGTTTCGATTTCAACGTGTTCGCCGCGGACCTGTTCTCGCAGCTGATCGCGCGCAAGACCGCCTCGGCCGATGTCGAGGAAGGCTCGCTCGGTGCCACGGTCGATCTGCGTACCGCGCGTCCGTTCGACTATGACGGCCTGACCATCGTCGGCAACGTGCAGGCCGGTTACAACGATGCCTCGCAGTCGGCGATGCCGCGCTTTGCCGGCCTGATCGCCAACAGCTGGGCCGACGGCAAGTTCGGCGCGCTGCTGTCGGTGGCCTACTCGGAGCGGGAGACCGTCGAGGAAGGCTCCGGCACCGTGCGCTGGGCCGGTGGCGGCACCAATGGCGGCTTCAACGCGGCCTCGCCGTTCAAGGACGCGCTGAAGACGGATGTGTATGCGCCGCGTTTCCCGCGCTACACGCTGATGGAGCATGACCAGAAGCGTCTGGGCGTAACCGGTGCACTGCAGTTCAAGCCGTCCGACCGCACCACCTTCAGCCTGGATGCGCTGTACTCCAAGATCGACGCCAAGCGCGACGAGAAGTACATCGAGGCCAACGGCCTGAGCAAGTCGTCCAACGACGGCAAAAAGGAAATCCTGGTCACCGATGGCGAGGTGCGCAACGGCGCGCTGGTCTACGCCAGGATGGACAACGTCGATATCCGCGCCGAAAACCGCCACGACGAGTGGAGCACGGACTTCTACCAGATCAGCCTGGATGGCGAGCACCGTCTGAGCGACAACTTCACCATCACCGGCAAGGTGGGTACCTCGCGCTCCAAGCACGACAACCCGGTCCAGGCCACGGTCATGATGGACAAGCTCAATGTCCAGGGCTACAGCTACGACTACCGCGGCAACGTCAACAAGCCGGTGTTCAACTACGGCGTGGATCCGACCGATCCCAATGGCTGGACCCTGTCCACGATCCGCCTGCGCCAGAACTACGTGACCAACGAGTTCGACAACGGCCAGCTGGAGTTCTCGTGGGTGATCGGGCCCTCGTTCACGCTGGAAGGCGGCGTGCAGGCCAAGAACTTCGGCTTCGATTCGATGGAGCGTCGCCGCGTCGGCAACGAAACCGTGGTGCCGACCTTCAACGGCAGCAAGATCGTGCCGGTCAACATGACCGAACTGGCCGCGCTGCAGGGCATGACCGGCGCACCGGGCAAGTGGGTGGTGCCGAACTTCAACGGCATCGCCAGCGAGTTCGACATCCTCAGCGGCGAAGGCATCTACGCGCTGGCCGACTACAACGCCAGCATCCGCAACGTGCAGGAGCAGGATCGCGGCGCCTGGCTGATGGGTAAGTTCGGTTTCGACATCGGTGCGGTGCCGGTCTCGGGCAACCTCGGCGCGCGTTACGTCAAGACCAAGCAGACCTCCACCGGCGTGGCCACGGCCAGCGGTACGCCGATCACCACCACCGTGACCCGTGAGTACAACGACTTCCTGCCCTCGCTGAACCTGGTGGCCGAGATCACCCCGGACTTCCTGGTCCGCTTCGGTGCGGCCAAGGTGATGTCGCGTCCGGGCCTGGGCAGCCTGACGCCGGGTGTGACGGTCAGCGTCAGCGGCAGTGCCAAGACGGTCAGTGGCGGCAACCCGCTGCTGGATCCGGTGCGCGCCAAGACCGCCGACCTGGGCTTCGAGTGGTACTTCAATGAAGGGGCGATGCTCGGTGTCGGCCTGTTCTACAAGGACATCGAGAGCTTCATCCAGAACACCCGCGAAACCCGTCCGTATGCGAGCAGCGGCCTGCCGGCCAGCCTGCTGGAGAACCTCAACGCCGCCGTCACCGACGATTTCGTGTTCAGCACCCCGGTCAACACCCCCGGTGGCGACCTGACCGGCGTGGAGTTCAACTACACCCAGCCGTTCACCTTCCTGCCGGGCAAGTGGTCCAACCTCGGCACGCAGCTGAACTACACCTACGTCGAATCCAAGATCCAGTACGTCACCGGCGCCGGCGTCCTGGCGCAGAAGGCCGACCTGACCGGTCTGTCGCGCAACTCGTGGAACGCCACCCTGTTCTATGAAGGCGAGAAGTGGTCCAGCCGCGTCTCGGCGACCAACCGCGACGACTACCTGATCCAGGTGCCGGGCACCGAAGCCGGTTTCGACAGCAAGGGCCTGGGTGTGCATGGCCAGAGCGGCACCACCTTCGTCGATGCCTCGATCCACTACCGCATCAGCGACCAGCTGGAGATCAGCCTGGAAGGCGCCAACCTGACCAACGAAGCCCAGGAATCGTGGGTGGCCAATCCGTCGGTCTCGCTGCCGCTGGAATACAGCGAAACCGGCCGCCAGTACACGCTGGGCCTGCGCTACAAGTTCTGACCGTTCCACCGGGCCTGTGAAGGGCCGGGTCGCCCCCACCGACCCGGCCCTGTTCCGTTGTCCACAGCGCGGCGCTGCCGGCGTCCGGCAGACCGCTCCTGCGCGGTTGCGTCTGTGCGCTGCTGGACCTGTGCTGGCGTATCGAACACTCCCCGGCCCGTGCTGGCCGGGGCTGCCAGCGCGATCAGCCCTCGCCACCGCCCCTGCTTCGTTGCCACGTTGACCGAGTCCCTCCGGGGAGGAGCCCATTACATGGATCGTCGTATGCGCCAGATCAGAAAGACACCGGTTACCTTGCTTGCCCTCGCCATCACTTCGGTGCTGGCGACCCCGGCCGCACTGGCCCAACAGGCCACCGTGCCGGCCAGCCCGACCGAACTGGACGGGTTGACCGTCACCGGCTACCGCCAGAGCCTGCAGAAATCGCTGGACGAGAAGCGCTATTCGACCGAACAGGTCGATGCCATCTATGCCGAGGACATCGGCAAGTTCCCCGACCAGAACCTGGCCGAGTCGCTGCAGCGCATCGCCGGCGTGTCGATCGACCGCGAGGGCGGTGAAGGCCAGCGCATCTCGATCCGCGGTCTGGGCTCGGACTTCACCCGGGTGCGCCTGAACGGACTGGAGGCGCTGGCCACCGCCGGCAACGGCAGCAGCGGCGTCAACCGCAGCCGCGGCTTCGACTTCAACACCTTCGCCTCGGAGCTGTTTTCCCAGGTCAAGGTCAACAAGACCCAGTCGGCGCAGATGGACGAAGGTTCGCTGGGCTCGACGGTGGACCTGCGCGGCTCGCGTCCGTTCGATTTCGACGGGTTCCAGGCCTCGGCCAGCGCCCAGGCCGGATACAGCGAGCTGGCCAGGGACTACGATCCGCGCGTGTCGGCGCTGATCAGCAACACCTGGGCCGATGACCGCTTCGGCGCGTTGCTGTCGGCGTCCTACAGCAAGCGCAACGTCTACGAGGAAGGCTACAACCCGGTGCGCTGGGAGCACGGCAACCACCGCAACTCCAACCAGTCCAACGCCGCCAACAACGGCACCTACGGCTTCTGTTCACCGCTGGGCTACAACCCGCAGACGCCGCGCAATCCGGCCTCCAACGAGACCCCGGCCGGCAGCGGCAGCCAGGCCAACCAGGACCGCAACAACGGCTGGGGCAGCTACGGCATCAGCGCCACCCATTGCGGCACCGGCCTGCCACGCCCGACGGCCACCGCCGCGAACATCGCCGCCTACGAGACCGCCACCAACGCCTGGATCCCGCGCTACCCGCGCTATATCCGCACCGCGCACGAGATCGAGCGGCTGGGCGTCACCGGCGCGCTGCAGTTCAAGGTTTCCGACGACACGCTGCTCAGCTTCGATGCGATGTACTCTCAGCTGGACAAGGACCAGCGCGAGGATTCGCTCGGCGCCAACCTGCACCGTGCCGCCAACCTCGGCGGCAAGACCCAGATCGTGGTGCGCGAGGCCGAGGTGGATGCGCAGAACCGGCTGGTCTATGGCGTGTTCGACAACGTCGACTTCCGCACCGAGTCCAGCCAGATCCAGGAATCGACCGATTCCAGCAGTACAGCCTGAACCTGGACCACCACTTCAACGACGCGGTGAAGCTCGAAGCGCAGGTCGGCCATTCCCGCTCAGACTACGAGCGCCCGGTGTTCTCGCTGGTCAGCTTCGACAACAGCAACATCGACGGCTTCGTGATGGACATGCGCAACGGCGGCGACATGCCGGCCATGACCCTGCCGTTCGCGCTCAATGATCCGGCGGCGTGGTCGTGGCTGGGCTACGGCGCGGTGCCGGTCAACAGCAATGGCACCTCGCGCGGCAGCAACATCAGCGAAGTGCGCCTGAATCCGAGCTACGTCAGCAACGCCTTCGACACCGCCAAGCTCGACCTGCAGTTCAACCTCAATCCGACCTTCACCCTGCGTACCGGCCTTGCTACAAGGACTACGACATGGCGTCGGAAGAGTACCGACACATCAGCTACGGCCGCCTGGCCCAGGCGCTGCCGGCCGGGGTGAGCATCGCCGACCTGAGCACCACGCTGACCGGCTTCGGCAAGAACCTGTCGGGCAATGTGCCCAGCGGCTGGCTGGTGCCGGATTTCGACAAGATCGCCACGCTGCTGGACATCAACTGCAACTGCGACAAAGGCGTGCAGGGGGGCGACTACCGGTTGGCCGGTGTTGGCCACTTCGGCGCGTCCAACAACAACTTCGAGGTCAACGAAAAGAGCTGGGCGGCTACCTGCAGCTGGATTTCAACACCGAGCTGCTGGATCGCGCGTTCCGCGGCAACCTGGGCGTGCGCGTGGTCGATACGCAGATCAGCGCCTCGGGCTGGGCGCCGTGCAACGCAGCCACGACGGGCAACAACTCGGCCAACTGCGAGTCGTTCTTCGGCGTGGCCAGTGCCACCGCCGCGGCCGGCGAGCGCTCGCTGGTGCGCTCGATCGTCAACCACAGCTACCAGGACGTGCTGCCCTCGCTGAACCTGGCCTGGGACGTGGCCGAGAACGTGGTGCTGCGCTTTGGCGCGGCCAAGACGATGGCGCGGCCGACCCTGGCCTACCTCTCGCCCAGCGTCAGCGGAGGCCCCACCGGCTACTTCGACGACGGCCGCGTGTTCGCCATCAACCTGGGCAATCCCAAGCTTGATCCGTTCCGTTCGACCAACTACGACCTGAGCGCGGAGTGGTACTTCGCCGAAGGCGCGCTGCTGTCGGCGGCGGTGTTCTACAAGGACATCGAAAGCTATGTGCAGCGCACCCGCCTGCTGACCACCTGGGGCGACATGGGCTACTCGCTGGATCTGCTGCCGGCCGGCTTCACCGCCGACACGCTGTTCAACGTGCAGAGCTACTACAACACCCCCGGTGGCCCGCTGAAGGGCTACGAGCTGACCTACCAGCAGCCCTTCACCTTCCTGCCGGGCATCTGGAGCAAGTTCGGCATCCAGCTGAACTACACCCACGTCGAGTCGAGCATCAAGTACATGTTCAGCACGGCGGCCAACAGCAACACCAGTGTCACCACCACCTTCACCGAGAACGACCTGGTCAACCTGTCGCCGAACTCGTACAACGCCACCCTGTACTACGACGACGGCACCTTCAGTGCGCGTGTCTCCACCAGCTACCGCGACGGCTATATCGGCGAGATCCTCAGCCGCGAGAACGTCTGGGACCTGGATGGCAAGCAGCTGACCACCGCCGATGTGACCGGCAAGGACAGCGTGCGCAACGTCGACTTCAACATGTCCTACCGCCTGAGCAAGAAGCTCTCGCTGACCTTCGAGGCGATCAACCTGCTCGATACGCCGGACAGCCGCTACGTCGATTCGTCGTTGCAGCTGGCCGACCGCTACACCGTCACCGGCCGCCAGTACTACCTCGGTGCCCGCTACAAGTTCTGAGCAAGCGCCCGCCGCGCGGCGC
>NZ_BAZI01000148.1 GCF_001310775.1 Stenotrophomonas pictorum JCM 9942 | reverse complement strand
CGCTGCGGGCCGTCGAGGAACGCGGCGCTTCCGCCTGGTCGCAGTGGACCAACGCGCGCGAGCGTCGCGGACTGATCGAGAACACGCTGCTGCCGCAGGCCGACGCCACCTGGCAGTCCGCCCTGGCCAGCTACCAGGTCGGTGAAGTCGACTTCGGGACGCTGCTGGAAGCACTCAATGAATGGCAGGGCGCCGACCTCGCACGGGTCGATGCACTGCGTGACGAACTGTTGGGCGCCGCCGCCGTGCGCGCCATCGAAGGAGAGATCCGATGACCCGTGTCCAGACCCTGTCGCTCGCCATCGGCGTTGCACTCGCCGCCCTCGCCGTCGGCTGGATTGCCGGCCGCGCCACGAACGACTCCCCGACCGCGGGCACGTCGATCGACGGCCCGGCCGCAGAACGCAAGGTGCTCTATTACCGCAATCCCATGGCTTGGCGGACACGTCGCCGGTGCCGAAGAAGGATTCGATGGGTATGGACTACGTCCCGGTCTATGCCGACGACGCACCGCCGGCGGCACCGGGCACGGTGGTGCTGCCGCCGGACAAGGTGCAGGCGCTGGGCGTGCGCACCGAAGCGGTCAAGCGCGGAGCCCTGTCCGCTACCGTGCGCACCAGCGGCACGGTCGAGGTCGACGAGACCCGGCAGTACGCGATCGCCCCGCGCTTCGAAGGCTGGGTGGAGCGGCTGTACGCGAACCAGACCGGCATGCGGGTCAGCGCCGGGCAGCCGCTGCTCTCCGTCTACAGCCCGCAGCTGGCCGCGGCGCAGCAGGAATACCGGCTGGCCGACGAGACCGCCCGCAGGCTGGCCGGGTCCGATCCCGCGAGCGCGGCGTCGATGGTCCGCCTGCGCGATGCCGCCCGCACCCGCCTGCGCAACTGGGAAATCAGTGACGCGCAGATGGGCAAGACGGGCCTGGTGCTCACCGCGCCCGCGGACGCGGTCGTGATCGAGAAGCCGGTGGTCCAGGGCGCGCGTTTCGAGCCCGGCGAAACCATCCTGCGCCTGGCGGACCTGTCGAAGGTGTGGGTGATCGCCAAGGTGCCGGCGGCGCAGGCCGCGGGTATCCAGCCCGGCCAAACGGCCCGCTTTGAAACCGTGGCCCTGCCGGGCCAGGTGGCCGAGGGCGAGGTCACCTTCGTGCAGCCCGTCATCGATGCGATGACGCGCACCGTGGATGTGCGCATCGCCCTGCCCAACCCCGCTGGCGACCTGCGGCCCGGGCTGTATGGGACGGTGGTGCTGGAGGAGCCGGGGGCTGGACCGGTCCTGACCGTTCCGCGCTCGGCCGTGCTCGACAGCGGCACGCGCCAGGTGGTGCTGGTCGAGACCGGCCCTGGCCGCTTCGCACCGCGCGATGTCAGCCTGGGGCGGCGCGGCGGCGATCGCATCGAGATCCTCGACGGCCTGACCGAGGGCGAGCAGGTCGTGGTCTCCGCCAACTTCCTGATCGACGCCGAAAGCAACCTGCAGTCGGCACTCCAGGGTCTTGAGGGTCACACAGGACACGGCGCGCCTTCGGGCACCGCTGAGGATCCACACGCCGGGCACGGCGAGGACGCCGCCGACCCGCACGCAGGTCATGGTGACGAGGCCTCTGATCCGCACGCCGGTCATTCCATGCCGGCTACCCCGGAAGAGACTCCGCCCGCCCCCACCGGCCACGAGGGGCACTGACATGCTTGGCCGTCTCGTTGAATGGTCGGTGCGCAACGTCTTCCTGGTGCTGCTGATGGCGCTGGCGATTGTCGCCGGTGGCATCTACGCACTGATGAACACGCCGCTGGACGCACAACCGGATCTGTCGGACGTGCAGGTGATCGTGTTCACGGAGTACCCGGGGCAGGCGCCCCAGGTGGTCGAGGACCAGGTCACCTATCCGCTGACCAGCGCCCTGCTCGCGACGCCGAAGTCGAAGGACGTCCGCGGCTTCTCGTTCTTCGGCGCCTCCTTCATCTACGTCATCTTCGAAGAAGGCACGGACCTGTACTGGGCGCGCTCGCGCGTGCTCGAGAACCTCAACGTCGCGTCGAAAAACCTGCCGGCTGGCGTGGCACCGGCACTGGGACCCGACGCGTCCGGCGTGGGCTGGGTCTACCAGTACGTGCTGCAGAGCGACCGCCACTCGCTGGACGAGCTGCGCGCGATGCAGGACTGGTACCTGCGTTACCAGCTCACCACCGCGCCCGGCGTGGCCGAGGTCGCCAGCGTCGGCGGCTTCGTGCGCCAGTACTCGATCACCGTCGATCCGGTCCGGCTGCGCGAGTTCGACATCCCGATTTCACGCGTGTCCGAGGTGATCGCCGAGAGCAACCGCGACGTCGGCGGCCGCGTGATCGAGATGGCCGAGACCGAGTACATGGTGCGGGGCCGCGGCTACCTGCGCGGTATCGAGGATATCGAGAGCCTGGTTCTGCGCGCCGAAGGGGGCGCACCGGTGCTGATCGGCGACGTCGCCCGGGTCGAACTGGTACCGATGAGCGCCGTGGCATCGTCGACCTGGACGGCGAAGGCGACGTTGTGGGCGGGATCGTCATTGCGCGCTTCGGCGAAAACGCCCTGGCCGTGATCGGGGGGGTGAAGGACAAGATCGCCCAGCTTGCGAGTGGACTCCCCGAGGGCGTCAGCGTCCAGGCGGTCTACGACCGCTCCGATCTCATCGTGCGCGCGATCAAGACGCTACGCACGACGCTGCTCGAGGAGAGCCTGATCGTCGCACTGGTGTGCCTGGTATTCCTGTTCCATGCGCGCAGCGCGCTGGTCGCGATCGTCATGCTGCCCGTCGGCGTGCTGATCGCGGTGATCGCGATGCGCATGCTGGGCATGAACTCCAACATCATGAGCCTGGGCGGCATCGCGATCTCGATTGGCGTGATGGTCGACGCGGCGATCGTGATGATCGAGAACGCGCACAAGCACATCGAGCGCTCCGACGGCTCCCGCAGCCGGACCCAGCTGATCATCGATGCCTGTCGCGAGGTCGGGCCGGCGCTGTTCTTCAGCCTGATGATCATCACCGTCTCGTTCCTGCCCGTGTTCGCCCTGGAGGCTCAGGAAGGTCGCCTGTTCAAGCCGCTGGCCTTCACCAAGACCTTCGCGATGGCCGGTGGCGCGCTGTTGTCGATCACGCTGGTACCGGTACTCATGCTGCTGTTCGTGCGCGGCAAGATCGTGCCCGAGCACAAGAATCCGGTGAACCGGTTCCTGGTTGCGGCCTATCGGCCGGTGATCAACGTCGTTCTGCGGCATCGCATGGCCACAATCATGTTTGCGTTGGCCGCCCTGTTTGCAAGCCTGTGGCCTGCATCGCGGCTGGGCAGCGAGTTCATGCCAACCCTCAACGAAGGCACGCTGCTGTACATGCCCGCGTCGCTTCCGGGCATGTCGGTGACCAAGGCCTCGGAGCTGCTGCAGCAGCAGGACCGGATCATCAAGGGCTTCCCGGAAGTGGAGTCGGTGTTCGGCAAGGCGGGCCGTGCCCTGACGGCCACCGATCCCGCACCGCTGGAGATGTTCGAGACCGTCATCAACCTCAAGCCCGAGGACGAATGGCGGGACGGCATGACCACCGACAAGCTCATCGCCGAGATGGACGCGGCGCTGAAGTTCCCGGGCGTCGCCAACTCCTGGACGATGCCGATCAAGGCGCGCACCGACATGCTGGCCACCGGCATCCGCACGCCCGTGGGCATCAAACTCTTCGGCACGGACCTTGAGCAACTCGACGCGCTGGCCACCGAGATCGAAGCCGTGGTGCGCGAAGTGCCGGGCACGACCAGCGCGTTCGCCGAACGCCTGACCGGCGCCTACTACCTCGACATCACCCCCGACCTTGGCAGCCTGGCCCAGTACGGCGTCACCCTGGGCGAGGTGCAGAACGTGGTGGCCGCCGCGCTGGGCGGCGAGATCGTCACCACCATCCTCCAGGGCCGCGAACGCTTCAGCGCGATCGTGCGCTATCCCCGCGAACTCCGCGACGATCCGCACCGGATAGGCAGCCAAGTCCTTGTGCCGGTGCCCGGCGGCGCCCAGGTGCCGCTGGGCGAACTGGCGCGGATTGAGGTCAGGAAGGGTGCGCCGAGCATCCGCACCGAGAACGCGATGCTGGCGGCGTACATCTACGTCGACACCCGAGAGAGCGATCTCGGCCGCTACGTGAAGGCTGCGCAGGAAGCGGTCACCGAGCAGGTGCAGTTCCCGCCTGGCTACTACGTGACCTGGAGTGGACAGTACGAATACATGCAACGTGCCGCGGAGAAGATGCGTGTCGTCGTTCCGGTGACGCTGGCGCTGATTTTCCTGCTGCTGTACCTCAACTTCCGCCGTGTCACCGAGTCGCTGATCGTGATGCTGTCGGTGCCCTTCGCACTGGTCGGTGGCATCTGGCTGATGTGGATGCTCGACTACAACACCAGCGTCGCGGTGATCGTGGGCTTCATCGCGCTGGCCGGCGTCGCCGCGGAAACCGGCGTGGTGATGCTGATCTACCTCGACCACGCACTTGAAGCGCGTGCCGCGCAGAGGCAGGCCGAAGGCCGGGCACTGGATTCACGGGACCTGCGCGAGGCCATCATCGAAGGCGCGGTCGACCGCGTGCGCCCGAAGATGATGACCGTGGTCGCGATCATGGCGGGCCTGCTGCCCATCATGTGGAGCAGCGGTACTGGCTCGGAAGTCATGCGCCGAATCGCTGCGCCGATGGTAGGTGGCATGGTGTCTTCGACCATCCTCACCCTGGTCGTGATCCCGGCGCTGTACTCGCTGATCAAGCAGCGGCAGCTGGCCAGGAAGCCGCACCCCTCCTCCGCACTACCCAAGGAGAAGTAGTGATGGGGCCGTTCAACGCAGGCAGGGACCGACGGCTCATGCAACTGTGGCCGCGAACATCCGTCCGTCCACGGCCAATTCGCGCGTTACTGGCTTCGCCCACCGCAAGGCCGGTTGACCTGTGTGCGAGACACAGGTCTAGCCTGATCAACACCTCGCCGGGAGCAAGCCGATGACGACCAAGGAAGAAGTGACGCTGCCGCTGATGACGGTCCGCCAGCTGGCACGGCAGGGCGATGTCACGGTGCATGTGGTGCGCAACTACCTGCGGCGCGGTCTGTTGCAAGCGGCCACGCATACCGAGGGCGGCTACCAGTTGTTCTCCACCTCGGAGCTCCTTCGCCTGCACTTCATTCGCACGGCGCAACACCTTGGCTTCACGCTGGGGGAAATCGAGGAAATCATCCACCACAGCCTGCTGCGACATAGTCCCTGTCCGCTTGTGCGGGACATCATTCGGCGCAGGCTCGACGACACCCGCCAACAACTGGACAGGCTGCTCGCCATGCACGGACGAATGGAGCGTGCCATCCACGCCTGGGCGGAGCTTCCGGACTCCATTCCGACTGGCGATGACGTCTGCGCATTGATCGAATCTGTTGCCGCTGCTGAAGGCGGCGGGTTCGTCAAGTCCACCCCCCGGCGACTTCTTGGACGCCGCCCCACAGAGGAGAATTTGCCATGACAGCCTCCAGTCCTGCCCCCTCAGGCTCCCGACGCTGGGTCTTCTGGATCTTCCTGGCGCTGGCCGTGTTCTATCTCGCCGTCGAGCACCGCGCCCACCTTGGGGGGACGCTTCGCTGGTTGCCCCTGGCCATCCTGCTGCTATGTCCCTTGATGCATGTGTTCATGCACAAGGGGCATGGCGGTCATGGAGGTTCCGGAAGTCATGGGCGCGACGGCAATGCCGACGACACACCCCATGGCCAGCATGAGAGCCGTAGCAAGCGGGCACTGAACGACGAAACGTCCGACACCTCGAACGGAGGGCACTGACATGCAGGCACCCGACTCCGGCTACGGTCTTTGGCTCCTCGCCGCCATCAACGCCGCGTTCTTCATCTTCTTCGCCTGGAGCTTCTACAAACCGCTGACCCGTTGGGACTGGCGTGGGTTCGGTATGTTCTCCGCCTTCGTCGTGGCCCTGTTCGCGGAAATGTATGGCTTCCCGCTGACGCTGTACGTCCTGGGCGGCTGGCTCAGCGCCAACTATCCGCAGGTGGACTGGCTGAGCCATGACGCGGGCCATCTGCTCGAGATGTGGTTCGGCTGGCGCGCAACCCGCATTTCGGCCCATTCCACATCGCAAGCTTCGTCCTGATCGGCGGCGGCTTCTGGCTGCTGTCGGCCGCCTGGCCGGTGCTGTATCGGGCACAGCGTGAAGGCCGGCTCGCCCGCGAGGGCGTGTATGCGCGCATGCGTCACCCGCAGTACGTCGCCTTCCTGCTCGTGCTGACCGGTTTCCTGCTGCAGTGGCCCACGCTGCTCACGCTCGCCAGCTATCCAGTGCTCGTGTGGGCCTATGCCCGCCTGGCGCGTCGTGAGGAAAAAGACTGCTTGAGCCGCTTCGGCGACGACTACGTCCGCTACATGCAGGAAGTGCCGGCCTTCATCCCGCGACGCCGGCGCGGCCCCGCTCCATCCCAAGGAGAAACCCGATGACGCACGTCCACAAACCCACTGTGCGCACGCGCACCTGGCCCATCGGCGACATGGTGAGTGCCGGCTGCGCGCGCACGCTGGAGAAGGCCGTGGCCGCGCTGCCTGGAGTCAACGCCACCAGCGCGAATTTCGCTACCGCGACCCTGCAGGTGTCCTACGACCCGGCCCGCCTGTCGGCGGGCGCGGTCGCCACCGCGATCCGCGACTGCGGCTTCCAATG
>NZ_BAZI01000147.1 GCF_001310775.1 Stenotrophomonas pictorum JCM 9942 | reverse complement strand
AGCACGCTGCGGGCGCTGCCGGTGGGCGAGCGCGCAGAGATGCTGCGCCGGCGCCCGGACGTGCTGGCTGCGGAACGTCGCCTGGCAGCGAGTTCCGCCGACATCGGCGTGGCCACGGCCGAGTTGTTCCCCAAACTCTCCATCGGTGTCGGCGGCGGGTTCCAAGCGCTCAGTACGGGCGATTGGTTCGATGCATCCAGCTCGCGTTTTTCCATCCTGCCGCTGATTTCCTGGCGCCTGTTCGACGGTGGCCGTGTGCGAGCCGAAATTCGGGCACGCGAGGCGGCCGAGCGACAGGCCGCGCTGGCCTATGAGCAGGCCGTGCTGACGGCGCTGGGCGACGCCGAGCGCGCCCTGGGCGACTACCACGGCGGACTGGACACGCTTGAGCGCCGTGGCATGTCACTGGATGCCGCACGCACCAGGCTACGGCCACGCCAAAGCTCGCTACGCCGCGGGCGACATCGCCCTGGTCGAGCTGCTGGCCGCCCAGCGCAGCCTGCACGAGGCCGAAACCGCAGCCGCGGGCCCATGCCAACGCGGCCGTGCAATTGGTGGCGCTCTACAAGGCCCTTGGCGGTGGCTGGGACACATCCACCGCGCCATCAACCGCAATCCATCCGCCGCGGGGCGCTGCCGCCCCCGTCGCGTTTTCAAGCCGCTGACGAAACACAAGGAGACCATCATGCAAATCAACGTTGGAAGTGTCGACCGCATTGTCCGCATCGTCCTCGGGCTGATTCTGCTCAGCCTGCCGTTGTGGCTGGACTCACCCTGGCGCTGGCTGGGGCTCATCGGAATCATGCCCCTCGTCACCGGCCTGGCCGGTCGCTGTCCGGGCTACCGTCTGCTTGGCCTGGGCACTTGCCCGATACAAAAGAAAAATCCGGAGTGAAGGTCCCATGAAACTGCATTTTCTGGGCGCTGCGCGCGAAGTTACCGGGTCGTGTTTCTTGGTGGAAGCGCTCAACGTACGCTTCCTGGTGGATTGCGGCATGGTTCAGGGCGGACGCACGGCGGCGGCACGTAACCATGAGCCATTCCCGTTCGACCCGGCATCGATTGATTTCGTGCTCCTGACCCATGCCCACATCGACCACAGCGGGCTATTGCCAAAACTCACGCGCGCAGGATTCACGGGGCCTATTTACGCCACGCCAGCCACGGTTGATCTGCTCGGGGTGATGCTGCCCGATAGCGCTCACATCCAGGAAAGCGATGCGAAGCGGGATGCCAAGCGGTTCAAAGAGAAGACCGCGCTGTCACCCCTGTATACCCTGCAGGATGCCAGCGACTGCTTGCAGCAGGTGCGAGGCATCGAATACGACCGGGAGTTCGCGCCCCGCGTGGGGGTGCGCACCCGTTTCCGCGATGCCGGGCACATTCTTGGGTCGGCCATCATCGAAGTCTGGGTGACCGAGTATGGCTATCCGACAAAGCTCGTTTTCAGTGGTGACCTCGGCCAGCCGGGGCGCCCGATCCTTCGCGACCCGACACCCATCGAGGACGCCGACATCCTCATCATCGAGTCCACCTACGGCAACCGCCAACACAAGGATTTCTCGGCAACCGAAGAGGAGATGATCAGCATCGTCGAGAAAACCCTCTTCGAGAGCGGCGGCAACGTCATCGTGCCGGCCTTCGCGGTTGGCCGAACCCAGGAAGTCCTTTACCACCTGCATCGACTCACCTGCGAGGGGCGGTTGCGACAACCGATGGTATTCGTCGATTCGCCGATGGCCACCGAGGCCACACGCATCACGCGTGAACATCTCGAATTGTTCGACGAACAGGCGAAGCGGTTGGCAGGATGGCACGCGCGCGGCGAGAACCTCCCATACCTGAGTTTCACAGCGAGCGCTGAAGAGTCCATGGCGCTGAACCGGATCCGCTCCGGGGCCATCATCATCTCTGCCAGTGGCATGTGCGATGCGGGACGTATCCGGCACCACCTGCGCCACAACTTGCCACGCCGGGAATGCAGTATCTTGTTTCCCGGCTTCCAGGCGCAGGGGACGCTTGGCCGGCGCCTGATCGAGGGGGCCGAACGTGTACGCATCTTCGGTGAGGACATCCCGGTACGTGCGGCGATCCACAGCATGGGCGGCCTCTCGGCGCATGCCGACCAGAAGGCGTTGCTGAATTGGGCTCGGGGTTTTGTTCACCCACCGGCGCAAACCTTCGTGGTGCATGGGGAACTGTCTGCCGCGCAGGCCTTCGCCGAACTCCTGCAACAGCAACTCGGCTGGCAGGTCACGGTGCCCGAGCATGGTCATGCGCTGCGCTGGCCGGACTTTCTGGCGCACGAGTGATGAAGCCCGCCGAAGATCTCGCTGAACGCCTGCGCGCCATCCGCGAGTCGCCAACGTACCGTCTTGCGTACGAAGACATCGAACTGCTTGGCCAGGACGAACTGCGGCCGCTGCGACTGCAGCTCGAACTACTCAAACCTGAGCGCATCCTGCACGAGAAAGGCATCCGCTCGACGGTAGTGGTCTTCGGCAGCGCACGCGTGAGCGATACCGAGACGGCAGAAGCCCGCCTTGGCGCGCTGGAGCGTCAGGCGCTCGTCACTGCGGAGAATGCCGGGCTGCGGCAAGAGCTCGCGCGAGCCCACCGCCGGGTCGAACAGGCACGTCATTACGAGCAAGCGAGGCGTTTCTCGGGTCTGATTTCGGCGCGTTTTCAGCAGCAGAACCGACGTGATTTCGTCGTCGTCACCGGGGGTGGTCCCGGCATCATGGAGGCCGCCAACCGCGGTGCTTTCGAGGTTGGCGCACGCTCGATTGGCCTCAACATCACGCTGCCGCACGAACAGGCACCCAACCCCTACATGTGCCCGGACCTGGCGTTCAGGTTCCACTATTTCGCGCTGCGCAAGATGCACTTCTTGTTGCACGCCAAGGGCTTGGTGGCATTCCCCGGTGGCTATGGAACGCTCGATGAGCTGTTCGAGGTGCTCACCTTGATCCAGACCGGAAAGATGCAGCGTATTCCGGTGGTGCTGGTCGGCCGTGCATTCTGGCGTCGCGTAGTTGATTTCGATCTTCTGCTCGACGAAGGCTATGTCTCTCCATCCGATCTCGACTTGTTCACCTGCGTAGACGAAGCGGAGGAAATCGTCAGTGCCCTCGAACGCTTTTACGTCAACAGGGCGGCAGGCGATGGGGCAACATGATTGGCATCGACGGGTATCTCTGGAGCCTGCGCGGCACCAAGGTGCGGCAGCCGATGCAGTGCGCCGCCTTGTTGATTACGGGTGCATTGTTCAGCCCGATTGCTGCTTTCGGTTCCGAAGTCTCGCTCTCTGCAAATCCTCCCTCCTGCTCACCAGAGCAATCCCTGCGCTGGCGGGGCGGCACTCTGCGTCTGGAGAACGATTTGTTCACCGGCTCCGATCGCAACTACACCAACGGTGTCGCGCTAACAGCAGTCTCACGCGATCTGCAAGGCGGGCTCCGTCCGGAATGCCTGCCCCAGCCGATTGGCTTGTACGCCCGCTTCATCGGCTGGGCTGATCCAGGCTTCTGGCACGACGCCGGCGCCCACTCGTCGTCGCAAAACCTCGTTGTGCGCTTTGGCCAAGTCATGTACACGCCCGAGAACAAGACGCGCACCGATGTGATTCCAGATGATCGACCGTACGCTGGTTTGCTCTACCTGGGTTTGGCGTGGAATCGCCGCATCCATCCACAAGCCGCAAGCTACGAAATCCTTGACGTGCGTGAGCTGACCCTGGGCGTGATCGGCCCCTGGTCGCTGGCCGAGCAATCCCAGGATCTGGTGCATCGGGCACGCGGCATTGAGCGCTTTCGCGGCTGGGACAACCAGTTGCGCAACGAGCCGGCATTTCAGATGGCCATGGAACGCAAGTTCAAGCCGTACACGGAGGGCGCGGTCCGCCCTGGATGGGGCAGCGACGTGATCGGCGGCTATGCCCTGCGGGTTGGAAACATCGAAACCGCCGCCAGTACCGGCGTGGAGTTTCGCGCGGGCTGGAACATACCGAACGACTTCGGCAGCTATCCGATCCGCCCTGGCGCGGAGAACCGCCCGCCCTCTGGTGTTGCCGATCTGCGCACGACAACGCCGCAATCGGTCCTGGCGCCCAAACCTGGGGCACATGTCTTCCTGAACCTGGAGGGTAAAGCCGTCGCCTGGGACTTCTCACTCGACGGAAACATGTTCCGGAATAGCCACCATGTCAGCCGGCGGCCTTGGGTCGCGCAAGCAGCTCTCGGCATCAGCAGCCAATGGATCGTTGCTGGACGTGGCGTGCGGCTTGCCGTGATGCGCGTTTGGAGAACCCGCGAGTTCGACCAGCAGGCGGGCTATCACGCATTCGGATCGATCGCGCTGAGTTTGGAATTTTGAGGGCACCTGCAACCATTCGTTAGACCCAAAGCATTCGTCAAAACATCAATGGAGAAATTCGTGAACCAGCCCTTGAAACCCAGATCGTTCTTCACATTTTCGCTGTCCGTGCTCTTGGCAACCTTCGCCGCGGCACTCGGTGCGCAGTCCGTAGAGGCGGCAAAGCCAATGGCGCTTCGTACCATAATGGAAAGACTCGGGCGCGACATGCAAGCCGTCACGGGCGCGATCTCCAAAGAAGACTGGCCACTGGTCACCGAGCTAGCACCACGAATCGCCAAGCATGCCGAGCCGTCCATGTCGGAAAAGATGCGCATCCTTGCCTGGCTTGGGGCAGACGCTGGAAAGTTTCGGGGTCTTGATGGACAGGTCCATGACGCCGCGACCGCCATGGGCGAGGCTGCCCAGCGGAATGACGGCCAAGCAGTCATCGCGGCTTTCTCCAAAACCCAGCAAAGCTGCCTAGCCTGCCACCAGAGTTACCGTCGCTCGTTCGTGGAAAAGTTCTATGGAAGCCGCTAGCAAGAGATGGCTACACCTGTTGACGGAAGACTAGCTTCTATCCAATAGATATACCTCGACGAATTCCGAGTTCCCAGGAAGCCGATCCTTTATGAATGGTCGCAGCGAGTTGTTGTCCCAACCGCTGCTCGATCACCGGCTTCCACGGCACCAGGCTGAATCCCATGCCGTCATCAAGCATCGCGTAGCGCCCGCTAGCGAGCATGACGGAACGCCTGTAGATGCCAGCCACGCGTTGGCCGTCGGACACGGGCCGGTGCTCCAAGCCGGTTTCGGCCGCAATGTCCTTGGCGGCCTGCGCCAATTCCCGATTGCGCAGCGTGCCCAACAGATTCCGGGCTAGGATTACGCGCTGCCCGCGCCGCTCGGCCAGCCCCTGTTCGGCCAGGAAGTCGGCGCGCTGCTGCATCGCCTGTTTGGCCTCGCCGCCAAAGCCCAGGTCGCCCAAGCCCGAGCCGCCGCCGATCAACTGCTGGTCAAGCCAGGTGGCCCCGATCACGCGGGCCTGCCGCTCTATGGCAGGTGCGATTTCAGTTCAACGGCCACGCCGCCCAGGCGCTGCGCGTCGTAGCGGCGGCCCTGCTCGGCCAGGTCGTCCGGCACCTTCCATAGCCCTTCGGCCACGCGCTCCACGATGCCGGCCCGGCGCAGGGCTTCGAGCCGGCGGACGTGGACCGCGACGACTTCCTGCGGATCGCGGCCCGGTACGGCCTGACCCTGCGCGATGGCGAGGTGATGATCGGTGCGGTACAGGCCACCGCTCGCCAGTGCGGCGATGTTCTTGTCGGCGGCGCGCAGGTCGGCCGATCCCTTCACCTCCACCACGGCACCGGCTGGGTAGTTCGCCAGCTCGTCGCGGGCGTTGAGCGCGACGTAGTGGGCCTTGCCATCCACCCCGTCGATGACCAGATAGCCCCGGTCTCGCAGCTCGTCGGCCAGCCCCTTCGCGGCCACGCGGCCGAGGATGGTTCGGCCGTCGTCTCCCGGCTCGAACACCGCCAGCTCGCGCGGCTCGCCGCGCATGGCCCGCTGCATGGTGCGGATGATGTCGCCACGCTCGCCCAGGACGCGCAGGGTCTTTTCGGCGTCGGCATGGACGGCCCAGGTGCCGGGCTGCATTTCGTCGGCCAGGCCCAGGCGCTGCAAGCGTTGCAGCCGGCCGATCAGCAGCAGGCGCTGGCATTGCAGCCGCGGTTCGTTGAAGCGTTCGATCTGCACTCGGCCGCCCTCGCCTGCCTCGCGTTGCAGGGTGCGATCCAGGCTCGTCCACCGCTCTTGCTCCACCTCGCGCTGCAAGGTCTGCTGGATCTCCAGCTCGGTGCGCGGCCCCAGCCATTCGGTGGCCAGCTCGGCGGCGCGATGGCGGAAGCCATCGGCGATGTAATCGCCCGCGATGATGAGGTCTTTGCCGGTGTCGTCGCGCCCGCGCACGACGATGTGCGTGTGCGGGTTGTCGGTGTTCCAGTGGTTGACCGCCACCCAATCGAGGCCCGTGCCCAGGTCGGCCTCCATGCGGCCCATGAGGTGCCGCGTGTAGGTGCGCAGGTCTTCCAGCTCCGCGCCATCCTCGGGCGAGAGGATGAAGCGGAAATGGTGCCGGTCGTCGGCGCAGCGTTCCTTGAAGGCGTCGAGGTCGGCGGCATCGGTTTGCGGCCCGTAGGCTTGGCCCGGCTCGCCATCGCGGCCCACACCGTCGCGTTCGATGTAGCGCAGGTGCTTGGCGAGCGACTGCGGGCTGGCCTGGCGCTGGTTGACCAGCAGCGTTTTGATGGTCACGCGCCGCGACATGGGCATCAGCTTCGCCCCCGCGAAGCGCGCCGCCGTGTG